>NZ_CAXRDQ010000033.1:0-13813 GCF_964229365.1 Abyssibacter sp.
CGGGTGTCGTCGTGGCGTTCTTGTGCAAGCTGATCAGCATTCTCGGATCTCGCTCCAGTGTGCCAGAGTGACCTTCAGGACCTCTCGGCCCATCAGCAGTGGACGGCGAGTATGAACGAGATATTCATCCGGGACCCCACAGTTAGCAATAACAGAATTCCAGCATATATTCCGTGCTGCGGGATTGCGGTGAGACATCAATTTCGCTTTTTGACGCGCCTCAGAATCACTACGACACCTCCCGGGAAAAATTGCCGTCCAAGTAATTAGTGAAATTAGCAAGACGTCACCGTAATGGCCTGGTGTTCATCCCCGGTGCCGGCACGAAGCTCTACCGCGGCGTCGGGGTCATCGTGCTGGCTGGTCTGGTGTTCTCGACGGTGGTCACGGTCACGCTGCGGCCTAGTCACCCGATTCCAGCGCTTGTACCCGGGCTTCCAGCGACTCGATCCGGGCGAGCAATTCGTCGCGTGATGTCGACGACCTGGCAGGTGCTGGCGCGGCGACCTCCGTCACGTCCGGTTCGCCACAAAGCGTGTGGGCCAATCGCGCTTCCTTCTGGCCTGGCTGGCGGGGCAGCGTCACGATGAGCGGCTGGCTGCGATCGGCCAGAAATTCCACGGCTTCGTCCAGTTGCTCCGGCGTGGTGGGGCCACGCAGAGTCTCGGCGCGGCTGCGCAGCTCCGAGCGGGTCTGGGCTCCGCGTAGCATCAGCATCGCGAGCAGGGCAGCAGAGTGATCCTTGAGCAGCAGCCGGTGCTTGAAGTTCTGCCGCCACTTGGGCACCCGCGAACCGAGATCCTCCCGACTGCAAAACCGCAGCTCGGCCAGCGTGTTCAGCGCCTTGCCGACCTCGCCTTCGCTGAGGCTCATGACCGGAAAGCGCGATGATTTCTGGTTGGACGCGGCCATGATGGCGTTAACCGTCATGGGGTAGTAGTTCGGTGTCGTGATCGATTTCTCGAACAGCGAGGCGAGGACGCGTGCCTCGGCGGGGCTCAATTCCGGGGTATCCACGGCGGGCTCCTGGGAGCTGTTTGGTGTTGGACTCACAGTGTGCCACGGAGAACGTCGGCCACTCCGCGCCCGCCGCCAGACTAGTCGTCGCCGTCGTCGATTGCGTCGCCGTCCTGCCCGAACAGACGGGCGGCCAGCCCCGGATCGCGGATCGCGCTGACGGTGGAACCATCGCCCTGTTGCAGCTTCAGCGTGGCGAGGTAGGCCGTGGTCTCGGACAGGCGCCTGGCCAGCTGCTCGGCGATGATGAGCGCAATGGATGGTCGGTCGCGAACCGCCTGCTCGGCATGTTCGATCACGTGGAAGCGGCAGTCCTCCATGGCGACCAGCGTCGCCGTGACCGGCACGTTCAACATGGCCGAAATCTCGCCGAACATCGCACCGACGCGGCGGACAACCGCCACCTCGACGCCCGAGCGCATCACCCGCACGGCGCCGTCACGCAGGATGAACAAGGCGTCGTTGGCGCCACCTTCGGTCAACACGGCATCGCCGGCGCAGACCCGTCGCTCCGGAAACCCTCGGCATAGTGTTAAGGAAGATCTCATCTATTCGCACCACCAGGGCGGAGACGGTTTTCCTGCAAGACTAGGCGGAACGAGAGCAGCTTGGTGATTCCAAGCAAACGAGTGACAACGCAGGTTTGTAGGAAAACCGCCTCCGCTCCATCCGGATTGCGCCTGAAATACGGCCATGCGGCGTTGCGCGTCGCTCATTTGGAGTCACCAAATTTCACTTCTCGCGCCTTGCCTGGCCGTATTTCAGGCGGCAACCTGACGGCGCGAATAGGTGAGAGCTTCCTTCGACTGCGCATGGTCCGGCCCGTCCTTGTGCCCGTTGCAAGCCAGCACATTACCACCACCGATTCGCAGGCAGTGCGCCGCCACCACGCCGGCCTTTCCGGTTGAGCTTATCGCCTGCGCAGGCCTGCCACACCGATCAGCAGCAGCAATGCACCCAGCCCCCATGCGCCGCCCGACCCGGTGGGCGGACTGCCCCCGGCGGAGGCGGCTCCATTGACGGGGTCGCCGGCTTTCGCGCTGACCTGATCGGCTTCTACCGTGGACAGGACAGGACTGGAGCCGGCGCCGGTGATGGTCAGCTTCACAACCCAGGTGCCGCCCGGTTGCAGCGAGTCCAGCGTGTATTGCTCGGCGGCTTTCGTAGCCGGCTGAGTCGCAGCAGATTCGGCCTGGCTCACCGTCGCACCGTCCGGCAGGTCCAGGCTTAGCACCAGTCCGGTCGCCGCAATAGCCGCATCATCCGGCAGGGTAATCGTCGCCGTGAACTCCAGCGCATCACCACTAGTGTTGCCGGCCGTCGCAATGTCCAGAATCGGCCGCCGCGTCACTGCCTCGTAAGCATCGATGCGACCGAAACCGGAGGTGTTGTTGGGGATATCCGCATCGCTAGTCCCGCCGCAGGTTTCGCCGTGGGCGAGCGGAACCGCGGTGTTCTCGATGATGGCGCGCACGTCGTCGACACGACCGATCAACTTGGTTTCGGAGGACAACAGCAAGGCCACCAGCCCGGCGACATGAGGACCCGACATGCTGGTGCCGCTCAGCGAAGCATATTCGCCATCCAGATAGGCCGACACCGTACTCACGCCGGGCGCGGTGACGTTCGGCTTGGTCCGCATCGACAAATCGGTGAGCACCGGCCCCCGGCTGGAGAAGCTGGCCATGTTGTCGTCGACGTCCGAGGCCCCCACCGTGAACGATTCCTCGTACACCGCCAATGGGAACGCGATGGTGCTGCACTCAGATCCATCGTTTCCGGCGGAGACGACCTGGACGATGCCGGCCGCTTTGGTGGCCTGATTCACATCGTCGAGCACCGGCGGCGCACAACCTTCCAGGCAACCCCAGGAGTTGTTCACCACATGCGGCGCCATGGCGGGATCGGCACCGTCCGGATCATCAATCGGATACGGGGCGATCATCCACTCCATGCAATCCATATAGGTCGGTACCGTGCCCAGACCCACGACGGGGTCGAGCAGCGACCGGCAGCCAATCCACTGCGCGCCCGGCGCCATGCCGATCTGCATGCCGTTGCCATCGTCGCCGACCATGGTGCCGGTCGTGTGGGTGCCATGGCCGTTAGAGTCGCAGGGCACGCCGGGATCGGAGCAAAACAGATCCGTCGCGCCGAAGGCGTTACGCCAATTGTAGTCATGGCTCGCCGTGCGCGATTGCGCATCCCAGCCGCGGTACTTGTCCTGCAGCGCCGGGTGGGTCCACTCCACGCCGATGTCATGGTCACCCACGACAATGCCTTGGCCGTTGAAGCCCGCGGCCCAGACCTCGGGCGCCCGCACCAGCGACACGCCGGCTTCCGCCGCCTTGTGCGAGACCGCCTTGGCGGCGGTCGCCGAACGGGGTTCCACGGTCACCGGAGCCGGTGCGGGAATCGGTTGCAGCCAGTGAATCTGGGTCACCGACTCCAAGCGCGCGATCGCCTCGATATCCGTGATGGAACCGGTGACGGCGATGCTGTTCGAGATCCAGAACGCCCGGTAGCTCACGCCTCGAGCATCGAGCAAAGCACGCAGAGGCCCCTGGCTTTCGGCGGCAACCTGCTGCAATGCAGTGACTACGTATCGGCCTTTCGCCGCCTTGTCGTCGATCGTGGCGGCCGGCGTCAGATCAGCGCGCGCATCGAGCTGCACCATGAACTCGGTCTGCGTCAGGGTCTGCAAGGCCTCAAGAAGCGGCTGGTCGACCTTCGCCCGCCAGTCCATGTCCATTCCACTGCCGACCCCAGATATCAGCAGACAGGCGACGGCCAAGAGACCGCGACGAATCGTGTTCATTCCATTTCCCCAGATCCAGAGCCAGTTCGGCACAGCAGAAGCGATGCCCTCAGCAAGAATCCTGCCGGAAAACATTCCCACTGTCTTTTGCTCGGATGACGGTTTGCAATGGCACACTGCAAACCCACTCGCAGGAGCGGCTTGATGAGCGACCACAAGGCACCTGAACCGGCCGTCACCGAAGCCACGGGCCACGTGACACGACTCATCCACGGCCGGTCGCGCGATCTTGGTGGCTTTGGCGTTCGTCGGGTCCTGCCGGCTCGGGAACACCGGATGATTGGCCCCTTCATTTTCCTGGATGAAATGGGGCCGGCGGAACTCGCCCCCGGCGAGGGTTTGAACGTCCGCCCGCATCCGCACATCGGACTGGCCACCATCACCTACCTGCTGGAAGGCGAGATCCTGCATCGGGACAGTCTTGGCTTCTCGCAACCGATCCGGCCCGGGGCGGTGAACCTGATGAGCGCAGGTCGCGGCATCGTCCATTCGGAACGTCCTGGATCGGATCTGCATCAGCGTTCGCGTCTGCACGGCCTGCAGACCTGGATCGCCTTGCCGACGGAAGCCGAAACCGGCGCTCCCTCCTTCGCGCACTACCCGGCCGACACGATTCCCATGACGCGGCGTGACGGCGCGCAGATTCGCGTGATCATCGGAGAGGCCTTTGGACTACGTTCGCCGGTGCAATGCCCGGCGCCGGCACTTTACGTCGAATGCCGGCTGGAGGCCGGCGCAAGGCTGGTCTGCCCCGAAGCACCGGAACTGGGGCTTTACGTGGTACACGGACAGGTCGATGCCGGAGGCCAGCCCTGCCCGCCCGGAACACTGGCCGTACTGCAGCCGGGTCGGGGCATCACGGTTCAGGCCCGCGACGCATCACTGATCATGTTGCTGGGCGGCGAGCCGGTCGGCAGCCGCCATATCTGGTGGAATTTCGTCGCCAGCGATCCATCGCAAATCGAACATGCGAAACAGGCCTGGACCGAGCGGCGGTTTCCCGATATCCCCGGCGACGATCAGGAATGGGTTCCTTTGCCTGCCATCTGACGGAGAAAACGCCACCATGAAGGTCATCGCATCCGCCCGCGTCCGGTCGACGGATCAGCCCTATCGCCAACTCATCGACACGCGCGGCTTTGAATTGACGGGCGACGAACCGCCGCATGACAGCGGTCCTGCGCCCTATGACTACTACCTGACCGGCCTAGGCATCTGCACGACCATCACCCTGCAGATGTATGCCGAACGCAAGGGCTGGGACCTCGGCGAGCTAACGCTGGAGCTGACCCTGTCGAAAAATGCCGAGGGCGAGACGGCCATCCATCGCCTGCTCGATGCCACGGGCGATTTATCGGAGGATCAGTGGGCGCGCCTGCTGGAGATCGCTGGCAAGACGCCGGTCACACGCACCGTCATCGACGGTGCTTCGGTGACCAGCGAACGCATGCGGCGGCGCTGAAGACGGCTCAAGCCTGTGACGTGACGTAACGCAAAAGCTCGACGACCTGCTTGGGCGTCTGCGCCCAGGCGAGGGCGGCTGCGTCCACTTCCTTGAGTGCATGCACCAGCGACTCGTCGTGCAACGTGATGTAAGGCTTGTCCAGCGCGGCGCAGTAACCGGCGTCGAACGCCGCATTCCACTGCTTGTACTTGTCGCCGAAGCGGACGATGGCGAGATCACATTGCTCGATCAGCGTCTTGGTACGGATTGCGTTGACGCGGGCCGACTGGTGATCCCGCCAGAAATCGGCGGTCGGCTTGCCCAGCACATCACCGGCGGCATCGCTGGCCGCGTGATCGGTGACCGGCGACGCGAAGTTGACCGGAAGATCCTCCGCGCCGGCGATGATCTGCTCGCGCCAGTCGGTGTGGATTTCTCCGGAAAGATAAACATTCCATTCCATGGTCTGGGTCTCGGCTAAAGGATGTATCGGGACAGGTCTTCGTCCTGCGCCAGGGCAGACAGCGTGTCGTTGACCAGCGCAGCATCGATGGTGACGGCGTCACCAGCACGGTCGGGAGCCTCGAAGGACAGGGTCTCGACCAGCCGCTCCATCAGCGTGTGCAGACGCCGGGCGCCGATGTTCTCGGTGCGCTCGTTGACCTCGCTGGCGATCTCGGCCAGCCGGCGCACACCATCCTCGACAAAGGTGACCTGCATGCCCTCGGTGCCCAGCAGCGCGGCGTACTGCTCGGTGAGCGAGCAATCCGGTTCGGTGAGAATGCGCAGGAAGTCGTCGGCGGTTAGCGCGGCCAGTTCCACGCGGATCGGCAGGCGACCCTGCAACTCGGGGATCAGGTCGCTGGGCTTGGACAGGTGGAACGCGCCGGAGGCGATGAACAGGATGTGGTCGGTCTTGACCATGCCGTACTTGGTGTTGACGGTGCAGCCCTCGACCAGCGGCAGCAGATCACGCTGCACGCCTTCACGAGACACATCGCCGCCGGTCACGCCTTCGCGCTTGCAGACCTTGTCGATCTCATCGATGAAGACGATGCCGTTCTGCTCGACATTGCGCACCGCACTGGCCTTGATCGACTCCTCGTCGACCAGACGGGCGGCCTCCTCGTCGGTCATGACCTTCATCGCCTGCTGGACCGTCATCTTGCGCTTGCGCGTGCGCCCCTTGGACAGGTTCTGAAACAGGCCCTGCATCTGGTTGGCCATTTCCTCCATGCCCGGCGGGGTCATGATCTCGACGCCTGGCGCAGCCATCTGCACGTCGATCTCGATCTCGGTGTCGTCCATCTGGCCTTCGCGCAGACGCTTGCGAAACACCTGGCGCGCGGTGCCGGTCTCCTGCTCGCGGGTTTCCGATCGCTCGCCGCCGTATTCCTTGGGCCGCGGCACCAGGGCGTCCAGCACGCGGTCTTCGGCCGCCAGCTCGGCCTTGGGCCGCGCAGCCTGCATGGCGGTCTCACGTTCCATCTTCACCGCGGCATCGACCAGATCACGGATGATGGAATCGACCTCACGGCCGACGTAGCCCACCTCGGTGAACTTGGTCGCCTCGACCTTGAGAAACGGCGCACGGGCGAGCTTGGCCAGGCGTCGGGCGATTTCGGTTTTGCCAACGCCGGTCGGGCCGATCATCAGAATGTTCTTCGGCGTGATCTCGCCGGCCATGCGCTCGTCGAGCTGCATGCGGCGCCAGCGGTTGCGCAGCGCAATGGCCACGGCGCGCTTGGCCTCGGACTGGCCGACGATGTGCTTGTCCAGCTCCTGAACAATTTCGCGCGGGGTCATCACCCCGGCGCCGGGGAGTGCGGGATTCGTCTCGTTCATGCGTCCAGCACCTCCAACGTCAGGTGATCATTGGTGTACACACAGGTATCCGCGGCGATCTTCATTGCCCGCTTCACGATCTCGTCGGCGGGCAGGTCGGTGTTGTCGACCAGCGCACGTGCCGCGGCCTGGGCGAAGCTGCCACCGGAGCCGATGGCGATGGAGGCGTATTCCGGCTCCATCACGTCGCCGGTGCCGGAGATCATCAGCGAGGCCGTGGTGTCGGCGACCAGCAGCAGGGCTTCGAGGCGCCGCAGCGCCCGGTCGGTGCGCCAGTCCTTGGCCATCTCGACCGCCGAACGCACGAGATTGCCGGAGTAGCTTTCCAGCTTGCCCTCGAAGCGTTCAAACAGGGTGAAGGCGTCGGCCGTGCCACCGGCAAACCCAGCGATGACCTTGTCGTTGTACAGCCTACGTACCTTGCGGGCATTGCCCTTGACCATGGTGTTGCCCATGGAGACCTGACCATCTCCGCCGATGGCGACGCGATTATCGCGCCGCACACAGAGGATGGTCGTTCCGCGAAACTGTTCCACGTGTTGTCCGTGTCTCGATTGTGGCCCCTATGTCGGGACGACGGCGGCCGGTTTCAATGTGAGCAGGCCAGACAACGAACCGGAACCCTACCCGGCGACCGCCTGCAGCCACTCGTAGCGGGTGGCGGCGCAAAGCCAGGCGTCACGGCGCTGGCCATCACGGAACAGGCGCTGGCCGAGCCGGGCCTCGCGCCGCAGCTGCAGCGCATCAGCCAGGGCAAGGCTCGGCGCGTTGTCACAATCGATGATCAGTTCGACACGCGCCAGCGCATGCTCGCGGAACGCCCGCCGCAGCAATGCGGTGACGGCGCGCCGGGCAATGCCGCGGCGCCAGTGGTCGGACCGCACCCAGTATCCGGCCTCGCTGGTGGCGTGAAGCATGTCCATTCGATGCAGGCCACAAATACCCAGCACCTGCCCGGAGGCATCAACAATGCCGTAGTTGAATTCCAGCCCCGCGCCCCGCAACACCGCCGATCGGGACTGGAACGCCTGCTGGTCGCGCAACGAATAGCTGGGCGTAAGCCAGTGCATCCAGGGCGCCAGCGCTTCGCGGCTGGAAATCACGGCGTCATAAGCCGACTGCGCGGACACATCTTCGACCGGATGCAGCTCTATCGGGATCGATGTCGTCATGAGCCGTTCGCGAGCCGGACGTGGGTGCGGCTCAATCCTCGCGCTTGCGGGCGCGGGGATGGGCCTTGTCGTAGACCTCGGCGAGGTGCTGGAAATCCAGATGCGTGTAGACCTGGGTCGTGCTGATGCTGGCATGACCCAGCAGCTCCTGCACCGCACGCAGGTCGCCGCTGGATTCCAGCATGTGCGTGGCAAACGCGTGCCTCAGACGGTGTGGATGCAGGCGTGTCGGCAAGCCGGCGCGCGTGGCGGCCTGCGCCAGCCGCGATTGCACGGCGCGCGGTGACAGGCGCCCGCCGCGCGAGGAGACAAACAAAGCCGGTTCATCCGGGGCGGCCAGTTCGCCACGCACGCGCACCCAGCGGCGCACCGCCTCAGCGGCCATCCGCCCGACCGGCACCTCACGCTCCTTGGCGCCCTTGCCCGTGACCCGCAGCATGCCGTCGTCCGGCCTGAAGTCGACCAGATTCACGCCGACGGCCTCGGCCAGCCGCAGGCCGCTGGAATAGATCAGTTCCATCAATGCCTGGTCGCGAACTCGTAACGGCGTTTCGGCCGGGCGGTCCAGCAGGCTGCTGACCTCATCGACATCCAGGCCCTTGGGCAATGGCCGTCCACGCTTGGGTGCGCGGACATCGGCAGCCGGATCGGCAGTGCAGCGGCCATGACGCAACAAATGCGCGTAAAAACTGCGCACTGAAGACAGCGCGCGCTGCAGCGAGGCCGCTGACAATCCGCGCCGGTGTTCGCTACCCACCCACTGGCGGATGTCGGCCACGCTGACCGCGGACCAAGCCGCCACATCACGCTCGCCGAGAAACGTCAGCAGGCGACCCAGATCTCGGCGGTAGGCCGCACGGGTATGCGGTGACAGCTGGCGCTCGTCGCGTAGCACCCGATCAAACTCATCCAGATCAGGGAGCAGCGAAGTCATCTAGGTGACGACGAATCGCCGCGGTCAGCAGATCGGCAATCAGGTCCAGGAACAGGGTGCCCATCCCGGGCCGGAACCGGCCGGGGTCGTCGCTGCCCACGGCGAGCAGACCCAGCGGATTGACGCGATCCATGGGCACGACGGCCGCTGAGGCCACCGCTTGCTCCCCGAAGAGTTGCGCCCGAGCCGCATCGCCCAGCGGACCGCATTCGATGAGGCCGGTGCGGATCAGATCGGCATAAAGCCCGCGCACCGGATGGTCGTGATCAATGTGCATGGCATTCGAGACGGCATTGCCGTCATAAAGGCCAACGAGAACGGCATCGACAGCGAAGGCACGGGTGAGCTGCGCTTGGGCGATGGCAATGGCGTCCTCGGCGGACGCAGCGCCAAGCAGGGCCACGGCCAGTTCATTGGCCTTGCGCATGCGCCGTTCATTCTGGCGGGCAACTTCGGCAAGCTGATGCATGCGTTCGCGTAGCTGCTCATTGCGCTGCCGCAGTACCGCCACCTGCCGCTCGATCAACGATGCTGCCGACCCCGCGGCATGCGCCAGTTCGATCTCCTCCAGCAGTTGCGGATGCTCGGCAAAAAACTCAGGCCTTTGCTCGATAAATGCGATGACGTCCTCCTCGGTCGCAGCCTGTACTGCCACCTCTTCGGGCGGGACGGCCGCCAATCCGAGCTTGTCGTCTGTACTCCCCATGCTCCCCACGCACTAAGTCCTTGAATCCACTTTAGATACTAACGAAAACTGCGATTGCTCGTTGGATGCGGCGATCAGCGCGCTTTAGGTCAGCGCCCATGTGCCGTCAAACACGGTCGTCGCCGGGCCTTCCATCCACAGCGGCTGGCCTGCGCCCTGCCACCGAATCCTTAACTCACCGCCGGGCAGCAACACCTGCACGGTGTCACCCACCGCGTCGGTCTGGCGCAGGACGGCCACCGCTGCGCAGGCCCCACTGCCGCAGGCCTCGGTCTCGCCGGCGCCGCGCTCCCAGACGCGCAGGCGAATACACTCGGGCGTGAGGATTTCGGCGAAACCGACATTCACCCGCTCGGGGAACAACGCATGCGTCTCGATCCTCGGCCCCAGCGTCCGCACCGGCGCTGCGTCGACGCTCTCAACCTGGAGCACGGCGTGCGGGTTACCCATCGAAACCGCACCGAATCGCCAGCGCTGGCCATCGATTTCGAGGCCATAGCCATCCGACCGAGCGCTCGCAATCAACGGAACCTGCGCGGGCTCGAAGCGCGGTTCGCCCATGTTCACGCGGATGCTGTCCGGCTCGACCTGCACCCGCATGGAGGTCGTGCGCGTGGCGAACACCAGTTCGGCCTTGTTCGTCAGCCCGCGGTCGATGGCGTAGCGGGCCACGCAGCGCACGCCGTTGCCGCATTGCCCGACCTCGCTGCCATCGGCATTGAGGATGCGATAGCCGAAATCCACCCCTGGCCGCGGCGGCGGTTCCAGCAACAGGATCTGGTCACATCCAATACCGCGCCGTCGGTCAGCGAGCAGCCGGAACTGCGCCTGGGACAAGGTCGCCGGCGTGCGCGTCGCATCGATCACGACAAAGTCGTTGCCGAGCGCGTGCATCTTGGTGAAGGCGAGGTGATGACTGGTCATTGAAGCTTCAAACGCCATGTGCAAGATTAGCGGGATGCATCGCTCCGCCCGCCAGCATCTGCTGCACGTCGTCGCCATTGCACTGCTTGCATTGCAGTGGAGTGCGGCGACGCATGCGGCCGATCACGTGCTGGAGCCGGTGCATGATTTGTGCGCACTGTGCCATATCGGCCAGAGCATGGCGGATGGACCAGCCACGCCGATGCTGTTGTCGCAGGCCGCGCCGACCGCCTGCCTCACCGAGCGCAGCCACGCCGAACCGATTGCCGAGATCGCCTGGGCATCACGCGCCGTGCGCGCACCTCCCATCACCGCCTGATTCGAAACCCGAAATCCGCCTGATCGCTGCGCAATTGTCCTGCGCGGCGTCCGGGCATTCCGTTTCGTGGGTCGCATCGCGATCCATCAGGAGTGATTTTCAATGAGCCGTTACATGATTGCGGTGGCGCTTGGTGCGTCCACCGCGGTGTTTGCCGCCGAAGAACCGACCGATACCCTTCAACTCGACCCCGTACAGGTCACCGCCGAGCCGTTCGCCGGCCGTGGCGAGCTGGAATCCACCCGCCCCGTTGATGTGCTGGTGGGCGAAGATCTGGACCGCGAGCGCGCCGCGACGCTGGGTGAAACCCTGGATCAACAGCCGGGCATCGCCAATGCCAGCTTCGGCCCCGGCTCCGGTCGCGTCGTGATCCGCGGTCAATCCGGGCCGCGCGTGCGTGTGCTCGATGGCGGCGTGGGCGTGATCGACGCCTCCACCGTCAGCCCGGATCACAACATTTCCACCGAACCATTCCGCGCCAAGCAGATCGAGATCCTGCGCGGACCGGCCGCGCTGCTATACGGCAACGGCGCCATCGGCGGCGTTATCAATGTCGTCTCCGATACGATTCCGACCGAATCCGTGGATGGCAATCACGGCGAACTCGGTACCCAGTACGACTCGGCCCGCAACGGCCGCAGCGTGTTCGGGCATGTGGAATCCGGCTTTGGTCGCTTCAACCTACATATCGACGGCCTGGCCCGTAGAACCGACGACATCGACATCCCCGGCTTCGCCGAGGCTGAGCATGAGGAGCACGAAGAGGATGGCGATCATGCGGATGAACACGAAGAGGAGGAAGCCTCCGGCACGCTGGCGAATAGCAGCACATCGACCAACTCGGCGGCAATCGGTACATCCTGGGTCGATGACTGGGGCTTTGTCGGCGCGTCGCTAACGACCTACCGCACGAACTACGGCATCCCCGGCCACCACCATGAGGAAGAGCACGAAGAAGAAGGCCATGAGGACGAGGAAGGCGGCGTGCGCATCGACCTGAATCAGCTCCGGTATGACGCCAAGTTCGAAGTCATGAACCCCTTCCCTGCGCTCGATCGGCTGCGCGGCGCTGTGGTGATCAGCGACTACGAGCACACCGAGATCGAACCGTCAGGCGAACCCGGCACGCGCTTCGAGAACGATGGCATTGAAGCCCGGATCGAAGCCACGCATGCACCGTTCGGCGATTTCTCCGGCGTCGTGGGGCTGCAATGGATCAACTCGGAGTTCTCCGCCATCGGTGAAGAAGCCTTCGTACCACCCGTGGACACGCAGTCAGTCGGCCTGTTCTGGGTGGAGGAATGGCAGCTGGACGCGCTGCGCCTGGAAGCCGGCGCCCGCGTGGAATCCACCGAGCACGAACCCGAAGGCGGAGCCCCCGCGCGTGACTATTCGACGCTCTCGCTTTCATTGGGCGGCAATCACGCGCTCAGCGATACCGTGAATCTCGCCGTGTCTCTGTCGCGTTCGCAGCGGGCACCCTCGTCACAGGAGCTTTATTCCAACGGCCCCCATCTGGCGTCGGAAACCTTCGAAGTCGGCAACCTGTCGCTGGACGAGGAAATCGCCAACAACCTCGACGTGAGCCTGCACTGGCACACCGACCGGTTCGACGCTGAGCTGACGGCCTTCGTCACCCGCTACAACGACTACATTTTCCAGGCCGAGACCGATGCCCTGCTGCCGGACGGCGAGCCCGACCGCGTCGACGAGGAGGGCGTGGCCTCCGCCGATGGCGAGCTGCTCTATGTCACCTACACCCAGGCCGATGCCGATTTCGCCGGCGCGGAAGCCTCCTTTTCCTTGCTAGCCGTGGACTCCGCAACCACCGGTCAATGGCGACCACGCCTGTTCGCCGACACCGTAAGCGGAGAGCTGACGGATGGAGGCTCCCTGCCCCGTATCACCCCCTCACGAGTCGGCGCCGGACTGGACTGGGAACGTGGCCCCTTCGGAGCAGACCTGCGCCTGACCCACGTGGCCCGTCAACGCGACACCGCCAGCCTGGAAACCGAGACCGACGCCTACAACCGGCTGGACGCAGACCTGACCTGGGTCATTCGGGGCCAGTACGAACTGCTGCTCGGACTGCGCGGGCGCAACCTGCTGGACGAGGAGATTCGTGATCACACCTCGTTTATCAAGGATATTGCACCGGGGGCCGGGCGGTCGGTGATTGTGGATGCGAGTGTGGTGTTCTAAGGCCGATCTGCATCCATCCTTCGCGTCTTGAAAGATGAGACGCAACCGCAGGACCACGGGTTTCGCCCTGCCGGGCGAGCCCCTTTTCTTTGCTCGCACAAAGAAAAGAGGCGAAAAGAAAGTGCGCCCGAGAACGTGGCCAGCCGCCTGCGGCGGCTGGTGCCCTGCGCTTCTCACAGCCGGTGGGCGTTGCAGACGGGCCGTCCTGGCCCGACTGCAACGGCTTCGGCATCCCTGCCTCGCTCGGCGCTGCGCGCCGACTGATCCACCGTCTGCTGCGATGCTCGGCCACGTTCAAGCGGGACCTAAAACCCCACACTTCAAGCAAAGCGGGTTTTCCGTGCCTTCTGCTCAGCCGAGACGCGCAGACGCCGGCGGAATAAGCGGGCCGGCTGTTTGAGGCCGCGTAGCGGGCGAGTTTCGGCCCGCCCG
>NZ_CAXRDQ010000034.1:0-15959 GCF_964229365.1 Abyssibacter sp.
CGGGTGTCGTCGTGGCGTTCTTGTGCAAGCTGATCAGCATTCTCGGATCTCGCTCCAGTGTGCCAGAGTGACCTTCAGGACCTCTCGGCCCATCAGCAGTGGACGGCGAGTATGAACGAGATATTCATCCGGGACCCCACACTTAGGCACACATCTGCGCCCTGGATTGCGGTCCGAAATGGCTCATCATAGGTTCGCTCGTACTTGCTCACGCCCGGCGTAACAATCAGCGGTGAAAATCCGTCCAGCAAACGGTCGCGTAGCGGTAGAGAAACAGGTTGCCCCTGCTTGTCTTCAAACCAATCCAAGGACCCGTGGACCTTCCAGATTCTGACAGTGCGAGCGACGAAATTTCCCCTATGGATACGGATTGGGTCCGCGCCCTCGCGGCGCCGAATTAGCCCGGGCGAGAAGCCATTGGCGTGGATGTGACCACTCGCGTCAGCCGCGATTTCCGCTACCCTGTCGTAGTTTGTGGTGACTACGCTAATGGTCCTGTTTGCGCTGCGAAATAACCCTCGAATCAAGTCAGCAAGAGGCAGGTGTTCCTCGGCTGCTGCTGCGCTTTCAAGTAATTTCAAGTCGTCTTCGGCAATGGTGAGCCAGGTCTGTGCGACGATCTTCTGAACTAGGCTGGCTGGCGCGGTATGTCGCTGGAGCGCAACTTCAAGCCCGTCACCGTTAGTGAGTGCTTCTTGAATTTGCCTCCAGGAGCGCTCTTCCGCGCCGCCGTCCGGCACGACGTTCTGTTGAAGCACGCATGCGAGGGCAGCCATTCCTCGGATTCCGTGCGGTGCTGAGGAGCCACTTCCCAGCACGATGGCCGGGTGATGCTGGATGCAGTTCTGGGCAAGTTTTGCGATCGCCTCGTAGTTCATTTTCAGTATCGAACCGGGCAGGTGTGTAGAAGAGTGTCGCCTACAACCCATTACTCTCAAGCTCTCGGCCTGGAATCCAGCAACAGCTTTATCTCTTGGGCAGTAGTCTAGCTGTCAACGCTCAAACCGAATAGGGGGGATTACCGGGGCGTTCGTTCCGCACGAAATCAGTCAATAAGCTGATTCGCCATGAACCAAGACAATCACTTTGGCATGTCGGCTGAAAAAGGAGCATAGAGCGCGAACAGTTGCGAGCGAGGTATGTTAGCGGCTCTATTCCGACAGGTTCTCCCGAGTGGCAATGACTTCGATCCGTGACCATCAGCGCTACGCGAACATTCCACTAACGCGCCACGTTTCGCTCAGGCGCCAAGCGCTTGGTCGCGAGATGTCCAATAAGTTAAAGGTCTATCTGGACGTAAGGTTCTGGATACTTCTTCGCGGTGCGATGCTCAAGTTGAGTAGTAACGAAGTGCCAGCACGGCTATTGGCCATGCTTCGTCAGTTGGTTCGGTCAGGCGCTGTCATCTGTCCAATTTCCGAGACAGTCTTCATTGAGCTAATGAAGCAATCCGACCGCCGGACCCGAACAGCGACAGCATCGCTTATTGATGAGCTTTCAGGGGGTGTGTCGCTCGTGCCCTTCGCAGATCGGGTTCGGCAAGAGCTTTGCAACCACGTTTACACCTGTGCCGGAGCGCCCAGCCTTGCGCCAGTCGACCACCTAGTTTGGACCAAAGTGACATCAGTGTTTGGTGAGTTCCATCCATCGAGCACAGGTTTTGGCCCGGACGATGAACTCGCACTACAGAAGGCGTTCTATGACCATCAGTGGAAGATGACGCTGATGGATGTCGTGGCAATGCTGGACCAGAAGGGTTGGCCTGACATGCAGCTTGAGGTCACGGCACGCAACTTGAATCGCGGCAAGGTCGCCAACTCTCAAGATGCCCGAAGTATCGAGCGCTTGATCTACATCGAATTCTACGGGGGGCTCTGCCTTTTCAGGCAAGACCTTGCTCGACTTGTTGCAGAGGTTGAAGCAAGAGGGTGGAGTGGTTGGGATGCTGATGCCAACTCAGATTCTGAAGCGCAAGCCTTCAGCAAGCTGAAGGGTGCGCTACCGACTTTGCATGTTCATAGCTGTTGCCACGCCGGATTTCGCTGGGACACGAACAGAAAGCTAAACGGAAACGACTTGTTGGATTTCCATCATGCCACGGCTGCTATCGCATACTGCGATCTGCTCCTAACTGAAAAGTCCTTGGCTCACTTTGTGTCGCAAAGCCACCTTGGCCTCGGTGATTCATTCGGATGCCGGGCGACCCACGATCCTAAAGAAGCTTACGACGTCCTCGCGAGGCTCCGGCGCTAGCGGCTTCACGCTTAGATGTCCAGGTCGGGGGATGGGCTGTGGACCGCCTTTTCGAAGCTGAGCGAGCTGTTCTCGCTAGCAGCTCAAGAGGCAGTGCTCAATATTTGCACAAAACGTTGTTAATCAATTGATCTGAAAGGGTATCCGTCCAGGCCATCATCGGCGCGACGCTGAAGCGCCACTGCCGGGAATTTGAAGAATTACGCGACAAAACAGTCAGTTGCTTGTGTGCTTCGGCGCCATCGGTCACACCATTCTGTGCGTTTGGGGGGGATTGGCGAGTTGGTGCTCAAAAATTGCACAACGAAACTCGATTGTGCACCAGCGAAGGAGAGTCATGGTCGGGGCTGCCAACCCTTGTCGCAAGCAAGATTGAATGTCGGCTTGTGGGTGGAGTTGAACGTCGCGAAGCTCGGGCGCGCCTGCATCTGTATCGGACCAATCCACACGCTGTCCTGCGCCCACAATCGGGCATAGGGCGACAAACTCTTGAACTGCTTGGCCAACCGTTCTACGGATGATTTCTCGAGTGCTGCCAAGGTTGACGGCACGCCGCCCGGCAGGCCTTCAATGCTCCTACTCAGCACCAGCGCCTGCCCCAGAGTCACCCCGGATTGATTCAAGGTCAGCCCCGCCCGTCGCTGGCGCAGTGTGGAAGCGGTGGCGTCAAGCTCCGATGCCAGCGCCAACAGATCAGGCGCCGTTGCGTGCGCATCCCCGCTGGCTCCCCGGTCAGTGACCCATCCTCAGCCAGGGTCCCACAGATTCAACTCTAATTCATTGTGATCCGAAGATCGGCGGCACCCAGCCACACCATCACCTTGGCTCGAAAATGTACGTCCGTACAGATGCCACCTCAACGGCGGGGAATCACTCGGTGCGGCCAACCTGAACGGGTGCCTGCGCGAGAATTTGTTCTCTGACCGCTTCGAAGACCACTGCCGGTAGTTCACCGTAGGCGTACTGGCCTGTGGGTGTCATTCGAAGGTCCGGCCCTGGCCAGTGGAAGGTGTTGAGTTCTGAGGTGATGATCCAGGAAGC
This sequence comes from Abyssibacter sp., assembly GCF_964229365.1. NCBI lineage: Bacteria > Pseudomonadati > Pseudomonadota > Gammaproteobacteria > Chromatiales > Oceanococcaceae > Abyssibacter > Abyssibacter sp. The sequence goes on from NZ_CAXRDQ010000034.1 coordinate 3,295, forward strand.
CTCGCCATCAAGTCCCAGTCGTCGCCGTGTCGCCGCAGATAGCTGGATGGCCCGCGAAGGGTCTGAAGGAGGCGAGTGGGTAATCGGTACTACCGCAACCTGGCGATCCGGTCCATCTGCAGCGACAGCAACAACGATGGCACAGGGCCGATCTTTCTGACCCTCCACCTGGCCGCGATCATGGTGTGATTTCCAGAGGTAGCTGTACCGGATGACCAGTCCAGGTTGCGGCGTGGGTAGATCAACCAACGTGGGCTATACCTCGTCGTTGTACTGAGCGGCCTCCGCCGAGGGCTGGGCATCCTTGATGGCACTGACCAGCGAATTCGGAATCTCATTGGTAGCAAAGACCTGGCGATCCAGTCGGCGCAGCCGAGCGTGTTCGCGCGCCGACAGGATCACGACATGAGCACGCCCATACTGCGTGACTTCGACCGGTTCGTGCTGGGCCTGCTGGGCAAAATCGCCAAAGCGTTTGGCGACCTCGCTGCTTTTCTCTTGAATCATTGCAACCAGGTTCTTGGACTGTATGCGACAAGCCTAGTCTGCTTGCGGGTGTCGCGCAAGTTCCGCAACATGCGGAATGTCATCGGTGCTCAATTCTTGCGCAATGCGCAACGAATGTATTGATATGAAAGGGAATCCGTCCAGTCCATCATCGGTGCGACCGAAAATCGGTGGTTTGAGTATTGGTCTATCAAGGGCTGATGAGGACTGCGCCGTCCAATCCAATTTCGTTTGTGTCTAGCCCCACATTATAGAAACAATCACTTACAACTTGGCTGAATTCAGTTTGAAAAGCCGGACGCCCAAGACATGCACAGCTGGCTGCGGCGCGCGCAGTGATTTCGTGGACGATTCCAAGGCGCAGATCGACTGAGCAACAGCCTCAAGACCTACCGCCTGCTGCCGATCCGGATCAAGGCGGATGATCTGTTGGATGGGCAGACGACGTCGGTGCCAGCCCGAAGCGCGCGTAAAGGGCTGGCACGACGAGCATGTTCAGCGCCGTCGACGTGATCAGGCCGAACAGGATCACCAGCGCCATAGGTGTCTGAATCTCGCTACCGGGCTTGCCCAGGCTCATGGCCAGGGGGATAAGGGCGAGGCCGGTGGCCAGCGCGGTCATGAGGATGGGCGCGAGACGTTCTTCCGCACCGCGTATGACGGCCGCGCGCAGGTCGCGTTCCGCGCCGCTGGCCAGCAGCCGCTGGATGTGGTCGACCATGATCACGCCGTTGCGCGTGGCGATGCCAAACAGGGTGATGAAGCCGATGATCGCCGCGATCGATACGATGCCGCCGGCGAGATAGACCCCGATCACGCCTCCGATCAGCGCCAGCGGCAGGTTCAGCATCACCAGCGCCGCGTCGCGTACGGCTCCCAAGGCCATCATCAGCAGCACAAAAATGCCGATCACCACCACGGCACCGAGGATCAACAGGCGCTGCGAGGCCTGTTCGGCGCTCTCGAACTGGCCGCCGTACTCGACGTAGTAGCCCGGCGGCATGGGCAGACGCTCGACCAGTCGCTCGCGGATATCGTCGACAACGCCGATGAGGTCTCGGTCTGCAACATTGGCGACCACCACCTGCAGGCGCTGCACGTTTTCGCGGCTGATGGTGTTGGCGCCGCGCGTGCGCCGCAACTCGGCGACCGCGTGGATGGGGACATGCGCGCCGGCGTCGGTGATCAGACGGGCGTTGGCCACGGCGTCGAGATCGGCCTTGGCCTCGGGAGGGAAGCGCACGACCAGATCGAAGGCGGCATCGTCTTCGAGCACGCGCGAGACCGCGACGCCGGTGAATGCGGCCTCGACAAAGTGACTGACCTGCGCCGCGGTCACGCCGTACAGCGCCATGGCGTCACGCTTGAGTCGGACGTCGAGAAACGGGATTTGGGCGCGGCTGGCGAGCGAGACATCCACCGCGCCAGGTACCTCTTGTATTAGCGCCTCAGCTTGCCGGGCGAGTCGATCCAGCTCGGCGAGATCGTCGCCGAAGATCTTGACCGCGATGTTTGCGCGGGTGCCCGAGAGCATGTGGTCGATGCGGTGTGAAATCGGCTGCCCGATGATGATGCTGGCGCCGGCAACGGCCCCGAGTTCATCGCGTAGCTGCGCCAGCAGCTCGGCCTTGTCACGTCCGTTGCTGCGCAGGCTGACATCGATCTCCGAGGCGTATACCGCCTGCGCGTGCGGATCGCGCTCGGCGCGGCCGGTGCGCCGCGCGGTGGCGATCACCTCTGGCACGTCGAGCAGGATGCGCTCGACGCGCTGGCCGATAGCGTCAGAGGCTTCTAGCGATGTACCCGGCAAGGTGACAACGCTGAGTGTCAGGCTGCCCTCGTTGAATTCGGGGAGGAAAGCCCGACCTGCAGCCCCAAGAGCGAGCAGGGCCGCCACCAACAGAACCATCGATGCGGCCGCCAGCAACCACCAGGCGCGCAGTGAGGCCTGCAAGACCGGGCGGTAGGCCGCCTTGAGCCGTGTCACCAGCCAGCCGTCGCTGGGTTTTTTCACGGTGCCGGCATTCGGTAGCAGGAGGTGACCGAGCACCGGCGTCACGGTCAGGGCCACCAGCAGGGAGGCTCCTAGCGACACCACATAGGCCAGCCCCAGTGGTTGCAGTAGGCGGCCCTCAACGCCGGAGAGGAAGAACAGCGGCAGGAACACCAGAATGATGATCAACGTGGCGAACACGATCGACGACTCGATCTCCTGCGTCGCATCAAGCACCACACGCATGCTAGGCCGTTGATCAGACGCCGGTTTGTCGTGGTTTTCGCGCAGACGCCGGACGATGTTCTCCACAGCGATGATGGCGTCGTCCACCAGTGCGCCCAGCGCGATAGCGATGCCGCCTAGCGTCATCGTGTTGATCGTCGCCCCCAGGGCCTTGAGCACCAGCAGCGTGACGATCACTGATAGCGGCAATGCCAGCAGTGTGATCAGCGTCGCGCGACCACTGAGCAGGAACACGAACACGATCAGCACGATTAGCACCGCGCCGTCGCGGATCGCGGCGGACAGATTGTCGATGGCCAGAGCGATGAAATCGGCCTGGCGAAAGGCGTTGGTCTCAATGCGCATGCCCTCCGGCAGGGAGCGCTGCACATCGGCAATGGTCGCGTCGAGACGCTCGGTCAGCGCCAGCGTGTTGGCGTCGGGTTGTTTCTGGATGCCCAGCACGACGGCATCGTGCCCCCGGTAGCTACCGGTGCCGCGTCGTGGTGCGGCACCGGTTTGCACCGTCCCCAGGTCACGCACCGTGACGGGCTGGCCGTCGCGCGTCGTCACCACGGTGGCCGCGATGTCTTCGACCGACTGCACGCGACCGCGCGCATGGATCAGGAATTCCTGATTGTTCTCGACGACGAAACCGCCACTGGCGCTGGTGTTGGTCTGGCTGACGGCCGCGATGACCGTGTCCAGGGTGACGCCGTAGGCGGCGAGCCGCTCCGGTGCGACGCGGACCTGGTACTGCCGGGTCAGGCCGCCGATGGGGATGACCTCGGCGACGCCGGGCACGGCCAGCAGTCGTCGTCGCAGCACCCAGTCGGCGGCGGTCTTGAGTGTCGTCGCGTCGTGCGCGCTCGATACCAGCGCGATGAACATCACCTCGCCCATGACCGAGGTGATCGGGGCCAGGGTCGGGGGTGGGATGTCGGGCGGCAGTTCGCCGCGGGCGGCCTGCAGCTGTTCGGTCACGATTTGGCGGGCGCGGTAGATGTCGGTTTGCCAGTCGAATTCGATGATGATGACTGCGAGCCCGACCCCGGTATTCGAGCGCACGCGGCGCACGCCGGCCGCGCCGTTCATCGCGGTCTCGATCGGGAACGTCACCAGACGCTCGACTTCCTCGGGCGCCAGCCCGTGGACTTCGGCAACCACCGTGACCGACGGCGCAGTCAGGTCGGGGAATACATCCACTGGCGTGTTGAACGCCTGCCATGTGCCCCAGCTCAGGAGCAGCGCCGCAGCGGCCAACACCAAGCTGCGATTGGTCATCGACCCTCGAATCAGCGCCTCGATCATGCTGCAGCCCTAGTGCGCATGGCCGTGGCCGGCTTCCGCAGGTTCCGCGGCGGCCAGGTGTACGTCGTAGGCCCCAAGGTTGACGACTCGTTCACCGACATCGACGCCCGAGATGATCGCCACATGTGTCGCGTCGTGAGCGCCGATGCGCACGGGTCGGCGCTCGAAGGTTTCGCCGCCGCGCTGGACATAGACCACCGGGCGGCCGCCGTCATCGATGAGTGCGCTGCGAGGTACCGCGAGCGCGGACATCGACTCGCCGGTGAGCACGTGGGCGGCGACACGCTGATGGATGCGCAGGCCGTCGGTGTCGGGGCGAAAGCTGAAGGTGACCGGGAGCGTCCGGCTGGTGTTGTCGATCACGCCGCCGACGGACACCAGACGGGCGTTGTCGCCAACCGCAAGGTGATAGCGATGATCGCCCAGGTCGAACCAGGCGCCGGTGGGGGCGGTGATTCGTGTCGCATCGGCCTCGGCAATCTGGGCGGTTAGCCACAGCTCGCCCTCGCCAGCGATCTGGGCCAGGACCGCATCGGCCGCGACCACCGCGCCCGGCGTGATGCGCAGGTCGACCACCCGTCCGCCCACGGGGGCGACCACAGCGATGCCGGCGTCCGGGCTGGTGTTGGCGATTTGCTCCAGGCGCGCGCGGGCGGCGCGGGTTTCGGCTCGCGCCACGCGCAGGCGCTGCTCAGCCTGGTGGACGCGGTACTCGGCCACGGCGCCGGCAGCGAACAACCCTTGCAGGCGCTCGAGATCCTGGAGCGCCAGGCGTTCATCGGCCTCGGCCCGTTGGACCGCGAGTTGAAGCGTGGCGGCGTCCGTGCTGCCGGAGAGCAGCGGGCGCAGCGTTGCCAGACGCTGGCCGCGTTTGACGCGGTCACCGACCGCGATAAAGTCGTCCGACGATGCTGAGACGATGCCCGGCACCGGGGCGCGCAGCGTCGCGAAACGGTCGGGTGGCGCGCTGATGCGGGCCGGTGCCGGCAAGGAGCTGCGGATAACGCGCGGAACCACTTTGGCCAGTGCGAAGTGGCTCTGCCACTGTTGTTCCTTCAGGTACGAAATGCCGCCGTGCTCGGCCTCCTCAGCGTCGGGCACTGCCTCAAGAGTCGCGTGGACGGTGACGGTGCCGAGCGCATGCGTGACGTCGAGACCCTCCGCTGTCAGCGACAGCGCAAGCGCGTAGTCGCCCGCGGATCGCGGGGTCACCTCCGGCGTGAATAACCCGTCGCGCGTCGGTGCACGCACGCGAAAGCGCGCCTTGAGGGCGCCGTCCTGGCGCAGCTCAACATCGAGCGTGCCATCGCGCACTGGAGAGAAGTCAGCGAGTCGGGTGAAATGCGCCAGGAATCGCGATGGTTCACCGACCACCAGCGCTGGGTACTCGACGAACAGTTCGGTGTCTTCGGTGAAGTGCGTGACGACCTCGGTCGGTCGGGTCTCGTCGCCGGCCTCGCCGTGGCCACCGTCATGGGCGGCATTGTCATCACCATGTTCCGACGCGCTGTGCGCGTGATCGGACGCTGGATGATCGTGTGCGTCATCGCAGGCGCTAACCCCGGCGAGCAGGGCGAGCAGGGCAGCTCGGGCCAGCGCCCATCGCGCCGACTCAGTGCTCGTGATCATGCCCATCCTGGTCGTGGGCGTGCTCATCGTGATGGCCCTGGCCCCGGCTCTGATGTGTCCCGTGGTCGCCCTTGTGGTGTCCATTCTTGGCGTCTTCGTCGCCGATACCGTCATGCGCCCGCTCGGCGTCCTCTTCGTCGGCGTAGAACGCCTCGGTCTGGGGTGCTTGGTCGTGCGCGTGGCCATGGCCGTGTTCATGGTCACCGCCGGCCTGGGCGGTTGGGAGGGACCAGGCCGCCGCCGCGATAACGAGTGCGGCCAGTCGCTTCGGTGAGCTTAGGGATTCAGTTCGAAAGGGCATCGAGGGCTCCTTGGTTGAGTTCCATCAGTTGGGTGTGCGCTTGGCGGGCCTCGCGCGTCAGGTCTAGGGCGTCTAGCCGGGTCTTGAGGGCGGATTCGACGGCATCGGCTAGTTCCATGACGCCGATCTCGGCGCCAACGTATGCGGCTTCTGCGGTGCGCATCAGCGTGTCGGCAGACTGGCGGGCCTGCTGATCGATTCGTAGCGCCTGCTCGCGCAGTGTCACAGCGGCCTGCCACTGAGCGCGGATCTCGCCGGTGATCTCGCGTCGCAACACCGCAAGGTCTGCCTCGGCGAGTTGTAACTTTGCCGCCGCGATGTCGCGGTCGCGGCGGTTGCGATTGAGCAACGGAATCGGCACTTCCACCGAAAACAGCACCCCGTCTTGGGCCATGTCGCCGCTGTCGACCTGCCGATGGCCGAGGCCGAGCGTCAGGTCGGGAATGCGGGCACGATCTTCGGCATTGCGCATCGCCGCTGCTGCGCGGCCGCGTGCGGCACTCGCGCGGAGTAACGGAAGGTCATCCACCCCAGCAAGGATGGTGTCGAGCGCCGGTGGTGCCGATGGCGGTAAAGGGTCTAGTAGCGATCGGCTGCGTTGCGTTTGCAGACCGGTCACCGTCGCGAGCCGCGCGTTAGCGGCTGACCGCTGGGCTTGCGCATGTGACAGTGCCGCCGAGACAGCGATTTGCATCTGTTCCAGGCGGCTCTGGTCGTACTGCGACGATTCCCCGCGGTTGACCTGCTCGCGCACGATGTTCATCAAGCGCTCGGCGCGCCGGTCCCAACCGGTCAATAGATCGGTTCGCTCGTTCCAGTACACGGCGTCGAAGTAGCGGACGCGAACTTGTTGGCGAATGCTTGCCGCTGACTGATCGCTCTCGGCCATCAACGCGGCACCCGCCCATTGAGCAGATTGCTGCCTCAGGTGCCGCTCGCCCGACCAGTCCAGCGTCTGGCGCAACCAAAAGCTGCGCTCGGTGGATCGGGTGCCACTGCCGTCGACGGATTCGTCCGCATACTCGAGTTGCGGGTTGTTCGGGCGCGCGGCAGCGCGTTGCTCGGCGCTGGCACGTTGACCGAAGGCGGCAAGGCGGTCCGAGACATCAGGTCGGGCCAGGGCCATCGCTTGAGCACTCGTGAGGCTTAATCCGCCGCCGCGTGCGGGATCGGTGCGACCGGCAAGTGCCCCAGCTGGAAGCGTGAGCGTGACCACCAGTACCTGTGCCGACAGGCTGAGCAGCGCGTTCATGTGACTTGCTCGATCAGGCGATGCAGCAGCGGCGCGAGCGCCGACACACTGCCTGTCACGCTCAGTGCTGTAACCAGCAGGACAAACCAGAAGCCGGCTGTCGGCGTTCGGCGCGGGGCGACCAGCGCGTGGATGCGTTGCTCAAGTTGCCCGCCGTGGAAGTGACAGACAGCGTAGCCGGACACTTGATGTGCTCTGGTCAGGCGGGCCACACGGAGCAAGCAATCGGCCAGCGCCAGCCGATCGGTCGGAGAGGTCGCGACGGCAGAGTCACAGCACTGCTCGCTGGCCAGCTCCCAAGCTTGCAGCAACGCCCGACGGACATGCGGAAGATGCCCCATCGAACCCACGGCGAGCAGGATGCGGCGGAGTCCATCCCGGCGATGCACGTGCGCACGCTCGTGGGTCAGCACGCGTTGCAGTTCGTCGGCGGAGAGGGCGGCAATCAGGCCGTCGCTGACGTAGATCCGAGGTCGGCGCACACCGGCGGTTAGCGCCAGCGGCGGTTGGATCGGTAAGCGATGGATGTTCAGCGAGCAGTCGAACGAGGCCAGTTTCAGCGTCGTGCGAAGTCGGCGCGCGTGCCATTGCAGCCGAACCAGCTTCCAGGCAACAGCGAAACAAATCAGTCCAAGTGCCCCGACGGCGATCCATGTCACAGACCCCGGGCCGTCGAGCGGCAGATGCCATGTGCAGCTGTGGTCGGCGCGGTGCAGGGCGCAGTGTCCTAAAACCTGCGACCACCAATGTGGCGCGGCGGACCAGATGGCCAGCACCGCCGCAGCGATCCCGGGCATGACCAGCAGTGCGCTGGTGATGCGCAGCCGCGCAGCCGGTGCCCAAGCCTCGATCGCCGGCCGCAGCAGGCGCCAGACGAGGGCGACCACGGCGCTCATCATCAGCAGGCTGACGAGAAACAGCAGGGCCGCCGAGAGGGCGTCGCCGAGGGTGGGCGCCAGCGTCACGTCCGATCTCGATGACGATGGACATCGATGACCGCCTGGAGACGGTCGAGCGTCGCATCGTCCTCGCCGTCAAGCTCCAGGAACGAGGCCAGCAGTGCGCCGCGGTCGATGTCGCCAAGCTGCTCGGCGATGGTGTGCATGCTGCTCAGCAGCAAGGCCTCTCGGTCGAGTTTTGGGGTGTAGCGGTAGGCGCGGCTGATCTTCTCGCGCGCCAGGGCGCCCTTGCGAAACAATCGATCCAGCGTCGACTGGATCGTGTTTAGCTGTCGCGGCCGCCGCGCGCTAAGCGCTTCGTGGGCCGAGCGAACATCCGCTGACCCCTGCGCCCAGAGGTGCTCCATGACCTCCAGCTCCAGCGCGCCCAGCGGCAGGTCGATGGTTCGGTTGGACATGCGGTTGCCTCGGGCGGGAACGAGGCCTCATCCTGGATGCACGAAAACCGATTGTCAATCGGTTTTCGTGGCGCTCACGCCACCGTCACAACACCGAGCCTGCAATCAGGGTGCTCAAAATTTGCGCAATGGAACCGTAACGCGTGGTTTAGCCGGAGATCCGTCCAGTCCATCATCGGTGCGACGCTGAAGCGGTTAGTTAAGTCATTGTTTTCATGAACAAAGGAGTGCTGATTCGTCCAATCCGCTCGTTGAGCCTCTCAGGCGACCGTTGTTGAAAACTCGGAGGAACCCAGCGCCAGCGCAAGACGACCCCCGATGTCAGCAACGCGCTGCTCGATGAGTTCCTGGCCGACTACGAGGTCTCGGATGACCTGATCGGCAAAGATGGCCTGCTCAAGCAACTCACCAAGCGGCTGGTTGAAAAGCGCTCTCGATGCCGAAATGCCCATCATCCGGGGCACGACAAAAGGCGCTTGTGATCAACGGTGGCACTGTCAGGGCGGGTGCCTGCGGCCCAGTCAATCCATGCAACCGCCGTGGTGCTCGCAAAAGCGTTGCACGAACACGCGCCGACGAAACTTGTCGTCAAGCTTGACCCACGCCTCGTGGACGAGATCCTCGCGATCCAGCAGCACGGCTGCGATCAGACCCGATTCGCCTCGCAGGCTTTGGCGGCCCGCCGGCGTCCGGTAGGCCGCGCGTATTGCCTGGCCGTTCGGAATGTCTGCCGGGTCCAGGCCCGCCAGCCACGCGTACACGTTCAGACGCCGGGCGATGATGGGGCGGATGTCCTGAATTACGTCGCCGGTGGATTCCACGGCGCGCAGCGCACGCAGCATGGCTTCGTGGACGCGAACCGGCGACTGCGCCAGCCAGGCGCGCATGGCGAGATGTTCAGCTGCCTGAAAGACGCCCACGTTGGCGTCGAAATCGTCGGGTGCGAGATCACGTTGGCGCCACGCCACCTCAAATCCCTCCAGCGCGGCGTCCAGGCTGTCGCCATGGCGGCCGGCCAGTCCGAGCGCGACGGCCTGGTGGTTCAGGGCGTCGTCGAGGTGTTGCAGGGTATGCGCGTTGGTCGGATCGTTCTCGACTCTTGAGCGCGTCAGGGCCAGCACCTCGGCCAATTCGGCGTCATCCGGTTGCAGGCTCTGGCTGGCCACACGCAGGTAGACCAGATGCAGCAGGGCCTCGACGAGTTGCCGTTCCCGCACGCCGCGGTCATCTGGTGCTTGTGCCAACGCCGCGCGTTGCCGCGATAGCAACTCGGTGGACACGCTCTCGGCATCGGCGAATCGCTCTTGGGTCAGGTACTGGTAGCTCAGCCACGACAAGGCGTCCGCCAACGCCTCGTCCGCCACCTCCCTGTCCGATTCGTCATCAACCTCGGCCAGCAGTGCGCGAAACGTCGCCTCGGCCTCGCGCAGGTTGGATTCCGCGATATCCCAGTTCTGCTGAACCGCATGCACGCCGCCGGCTTGCAGCCAGGTAGCGGCTTGCGCGGCCCTGAGGCCGACATGGTCCGGCCAGCGCGCCAGCGCCTGCCCGACCAGTGCTGCCCTGCGCTCGTTCCATGTCAGGCTTTGCTGGTACTCCCCGGCGCTGTACAACGCATGCGCCATGACTTCCATGGTCGCGCCGGCATCCAGCCAGATGTCCGGATCGTCAGGGTTGCGTACCCGCAGTTCCTCGTTCAGCGGCAGCACCGACTGCAAGGCCGTGCGGGCTCCCTCGAGATCGCCCTGAAAGATGCGCACCTCGGCAATCTGGCGCACGGCTCGGGCCTGGGACACCAACTCGGACTCGCTCAGCTGACTGGCGTCAATAGACGAGAAGTAATCCAGCGCCTTATCGCCTACCGAGGCCAGTACATCCAGCTTGCCGATGGGTTCCAGCTTTTCGCGCAGGTCACCGATCATGAACTGGATCAGTCCCTCGGCCTGTTGCTGGCGGGCTTCGACAATCTGGCGCTAGGCATGGGCGTCATTGCGGGCCTGGGTGGCGAGGACCGCCAGCCCGATGGTCACCGCCGACACGCCGATGGCCACCGAGGCCAGCGCGGTGAGGCGGCGGTTGCGTGCTGCCAGCTCGCGTTGCTTGAGGTCGTTGAAGCCGATGCCCAGCACGCCGGCAATCAGCTTGAGTTTGGCGTCGGGCCTGGTGTCCTTGCCGGCTCGCACGTCGGCGGCAATCGGTTCGGCGGGCCGGTCGATGATCGTGCCATCGGCATCGACCTGAAAGCGGACCGCGTCGGGGAAACACTCCCGCCCGGCGTCGCCGGGTTCACCGTCGACAATCAGACAGAACACGCGGTCGACCCGGCCCAGCGCCTTGTAGCGCCTGACCTCCTCGTTGACCCAGCGCGAAGTCGCCGCCCTGGGCGAGCAAATGACGATCAGGCTGGCCGACTCAGCCAATGCCTTTTCGATCTCGCTGCCCAGCTCGTGCGCGGTGGCCAGTTCATCGCGGTCCCGAAATACCGGGAACAGCTTGCTGGGGATCGGGCCCACCGGCGATTCCTGCCCGACCAGCCGTGCTGGCACCCGGTAGCCCTCCAGCGCCTTGTGCAGCCAGCGTCCCCACGCTTCGTCGGCATGGCTGTAACTGATGAAGGCCACGTATTTGGATTGCGGTGTCGCCACCCGGTTGCCTCGTTCGGTGTGCGGGAACGGTACCATCCGTCACTTGCGGTGCGGTGCGTATGCTTGGACGCATCCACTCTGGATCTCGTCATGGGCCGCCCAATGCATACCGGTGAGTGCCGGGACAAAGGTGCCGGACTGATGTGCTTGCGCAACACCTGTCCTCAACGTTCGGAGTCGCACGGAGTCGCACGGAGTCGAGGGTGAGAACGCCTGGACGCTCGGTGCCAGTCGCTGTCGGTTAAGCCCTTTGAGGACTTGCTTGGACTCGATCAACCCCGGGTGACCAGCTCAGCAATGTCTTCTGTTCCGAGATTGCCCACAGTTCAGCCGCTGCATCTTGGTCCAGTGCGAGCGCTAGCAGTGGACACTCGCCGATGGGGCCAACTGTCGCAGCTCGCTTTGTCGGGCCATACAACGCCTCCGGCCTCAGCCCTTGTTCGGTTGCGCACATGACTTCGGGCCAGGCGCCTTTTTCGGCTGACTGCGCGATTAGAGGGGCGAGCGTGGACCAGACCATCTTGTTGAATGTACTGGCTGTGTCCTGCAGCAAATTTGTGCGGGATGCACCTGGGTGGCAGACCCGAACCTGGACGCCGCTACCTGCAGCTCGCACCCTTCGCTGAAGCTCGTAGGCGAACATCATTTGTGCGAGTTTGCTCTGGGCGTAAGCGTTCCAAGCAGAGTAGTTCCGGTCGAAGTTGAGGTCTTCGAACTGGATTCTTTTCAATCCCATCTTGTAGGCATTACTTCCGACGACCACGATGCGCCCATTCGATGCATCAATCCGCTCGAAGAGCAGCCCACACAATAAGAAATGACCCAGGTGGTTCACGCCCAGCTGGCTCTCGAAGCCGTCTACGGTGATCACCTGCCTGGCGACCTGCGCGATGGCAGCGTTGCAAAGCAGCGCGTCGATCCGGGGAACGTTCTCGAGAACCCTCGCTGCTGCCTCCCGCACGGAATCCAGCACCGCCAGATCCAGGGTGACCGCGGTGACGTCCACGTCGGTACCGAACTCTTGCTGCAGTCGCTTGATAGTCGCGGCGGACTTGTCGGCGTTGCGGTTCATCATCACCACGCCCGCGCCCTTGGAGAGCAGTACCCGGGTTGCCTCGAATCCTGCTCCGGCGGTCGCACCGGTGATGACATAGGTCCTTCCTTCCAGTGATCCGAGTTGCTCTGGGGTCCAGCCTTGGGGGCCGGTTTTGCGGGTGGTCACGATATAGATTCCTTGATGGCGTGCGGGGCATGGCGCACACAAGAGCAGTCTGCGACAGCTACGCGCTATCCAGGCTGACCGAGCACGCCTCGAATACATAATGACAAAAAACGTCATAACGTCAGTATTGACACTTTTGCGGAGAGTGTCAAGATTCGATCGTGGATGCCGACAAGCAAACGATGATTTTGGACGCCGCGTTCGATGCCTTTATCAGGCATGG
>NZ_CAXRDQ010000035.1:0-34942 GCF_964229365.1 Abyssibacter sp.
CCCGCAAGCCTGCGTGGTCGTTCGCTCATTTGGAATGACCAAACCGCACTCACTCCGCCTGGGCTTGCGGGAAAACCGACTCCGTCTTGGTGGTGTGAATAGATCAGGGTTTCCCTAGTCGTCCGGTTCGAGCTGGTGTGCGATCACGGCGGTGAGATTGAAGGGGCGGTCGCCCAACGACTTCGCCAGCCCAGGCGGCAGATGACGCTTGGCAATCTGCACCACGCCCACATGTGATGCGCCGCCGCGGCGTGACACCGGGCCTTGCCAGGCCTCGACCACCGGGTACTGGGAATCGTCGGCGCGGGTGGCGCCAAAGCCGATGCGCGACAGCCCGGCGGGTATCAACGCGGAGGCGCCTTTCGCCAGAGGGCGCGTCGATGCCTCGATGACCAGCTGGCTTCGCAGATGGCCTGCAGCACGTTCCAGTTGGCGACGTACGGTCGGATGCCGTGCGACGCGTTCGACTGCACGCTCCACACGAGCCTGTGCGGCGAGTCGCAGGGAGCGCGGTCCCGACGGCGGCGCGCTTAGGGCGGGCGCCGGGGGGGCGGATAAATGGCCGTCCACCTGCGCCATGATGCGCACGGTTTCGCCATCGGTATCCCGCCGCGTTTCCACATCCACATCGATACGTAACAATGGCTCCCGGCCGAACAGACCGGGCAGGGTCGCGCGCAGGCGCGTGTGCTCGGTTCCGGCGCCCTGCGCGGGCACGTTTTCTTGGCTGGAAACGCCGGTTCGACGGCGCCAGCGAGGCAGCAGCTTCGGCATGACACATCAGTCGGCAAGGAGGCATCGATGATACAGGACACAGGCCGCCGCACCTGTCGGGGCTTTGTGGTGTCCGGGCGTGTGCAGGGCGTCGGGTTTCGCGCGGCCACGCGGCAGACCGCTCAGCGTCTGAAACTCGCCGGCTGGGTGCGAAATCGCTCCGACGGATGCGTGGAAGGCGTGGCGTTCGGCACGGCGGATCAACTCGAACCGTTCACCGAGTGGCTGCACCAGGGCCCGTCCAGCGCCCATGTCGAAAGCGTGTGGCACTCCGATGCGGTGGAGGCTGATTCGCTCACCGCCGGATTTGAGGTTCGCTAGGGACTCCCTTGGACGCTGCGGTTCGCCAACTCCCCATCGATCTGATCCGCCCGGGCACCTACCAGGCGCGGCGCAGCTTTGATGCGGAGCGCATCGCCGAACTTGCTAACTCGATCCGTGAGTCCGGCGTGGTCCAGCCGGTCGTGGTTCGGTCGCTGGGCGACGGTTATGAACTGCTGGCCGGCGAGCGCCGCTGGCGCGCCGCGCAGCACGCGCAATTGCATGACATTCCCGCCATCGTCCGCGATGACCTCAGCGACGATGAAGCAATGGTGCTGGGATTGATCGAGAATCTTCAGCGCGAATCGCTGACACCAATCGAGGCGGCGGCAGGCCTGCAGTTTCTGGCCGATCACTACGAGCTGACGCATGCCGAGGCTGCCAAGCGCATCGGCAAGTCCAGGGAGTACGTCAGCAACTATCTGCGGCTGCTCAAGCTGGCCGAACCGGTGCAGAAGCTGGTGAACGAGCGGCTGTTGTCGCTGGGCCACGCCAAGGCTCTGGCCGGGCTGCCGCCGGCCTCGCAACGGGGCATGGCCATGGATGCGGTGTCGGGCGGCTGGTCGGTGCGGGTGCTGGAATCGCGCTGTCGTTCCGCGCTCAAGCGCCCGGCAGCCGGTGATGCATTGCCACGCCGGGACGCCCAATGGCAGGCGCTGGAGCGCGATCTCACCGACAAGCTGGGGAACAAGGTGTCGATCGATTTCGACGGTGCCAAGGGCGAACTGCGGGTGGCATTCCACAGCCTTGACGAGTTCGACGGTATTCTCCAGCGACTGGGCGTCCAAACGTCCGGCGAATAATGCGCCGAGCGTTACGCGACTTGGCCCAATTGGGGAGACAACATGCGAATTTGGACAACCGCCCTGGGTTTGGGCGCTGCTCTGGTCCTGGCGGCCTGTGGGAGTGACAACGGCTCGCCGGCAGAGCCGCAGGATACGTCCGTGTCGCTGTGCGTGGCATCGGACTGCGGGGAGCTACTCACACTGGCGGCCGTGCCCGATGCCGAAAACCTGCTGTTCACGCCGGATGGGCGCTTGTTCGTCTCCGGTGGCACCAATGTGTTCGAAGTGGTGCGCGACGGCGACACCAGCGTCGCGCTGACGGCGCTGTCAGCGACCGATTGTAATTTCACCGGCTTGGCGCTGCGTGGGCGCACGCTCTATGCGAGCTGTGGCAGCGCAGAGCTTTATGCGGCGGAGCTGACCGCGACACCGAATCTCGTGCCGATCTACAGCTACGAAAATACCGCCTTCCCCAATGGCATGGCGACCGGCGCTGATGGCAGCATTTATGTGATCGAAGGGCCGTTGACAGGCAATGGCAGCCTGCCATCGCCCAAGATCGTCCGGTTGCGGTTCGACCCATCCGACCCATTGCAGGTCGTCGAGCAGACCACCTGGCTGGCGTCCGGCCTGCAGTTCCCCAACGGGCTGGTTCGCCGCGGCGAGTTGCTCTACTTCACGGACTCCGCGCTGCTGCCGGTGGAACTGGGAGCCGTGCGGTCAGTGCCGATCCTGCCGGATGGCAGTGCCGGCGCCGTGCAGACCGTGGCGACGTTCACCAGCCTGCTGGATGATCTGACCACCGTCGCGGAGGGCCTGCTCGTCACCGAATATCTGTCCGGCCGTCTCGTGTTGCTGGACGCCGCGGGGCTTGAGATCAGTGCCACCGACGTGGGCGGCTTGTCGTTTCCATCGTCGGTGATCGTGGGGCAGCCGCCGATGTTTCAGCCGGATGAGCTGCTGATCACCGAGAAGGGCGTACTTGGCGATACCGCTTCGGCGGTTGGTAACCGCCTGAGTCTGCTGCGTCCCACGGATCGTTGAGCGCCGGATGACCGCAGCCAGGCAAGTATTCGTTGCGCTCGTCGTCGCGTTGTTGCTAGTCGTCGCGACCGTCGCCGCCCTGCAATACCGCACGCTCCACGTTACGCGTGCGCGTCTGGCGGCGGTTGCGCCCAGTGCTGTGGATGTGGGCTTTGCGCAGTTCATGAGCCTGCATCACCAGCAGGCCGTGGTGATGGCGCAGCTCATGCGGGATGACGAATCCTCCGCTGTGGCCAATCTGGCGCAATCCATCATTGGTGCCCAGCTGCTGGAGCTTGGCGAAATGCGCGGCTGGCTGCGGCTTTGGAACAAGCCGTTCTTTCCCGAGAGCAGGGCCATGAGCTGGATGCTGTTGGGTGATGATCCGCCCAGCCAGGCACTTGCCCAATATCTTCTGGATTGCGAAGCCTCGCCAACCGGGATGCCGGGGCTGGCGACCGACCAGCAGCTCAATCGGTTGCGGAGTTTGCAGGGTCTGGCGCGCAGCCGGCTGTTTCTGGAGTTGATGCTGGCCCATCACGAGGGCGGCATTCCGATGGCTCGGTTCGCCGCGAAAAATGCGAGAATTCATGCGGTCCGGCGCGTGGCGTCCAACATCGTGTTGGAACAGACCAAGGAGGTCGCCGGCATTCGCGTCATGCTGCATGCGATTCGCTCGGTGCCGTCGTCAGACTGAGCGCGCCGCCGATCGGCAGGCTGCAACGGGTGGAGCGCGGCGGTCGAAGACTGACGTGTAAATAACAACAACGGTGGGGACAATCATGAAATCAACTGCAGGCATGGCCGTGCTGGCCGTCGCAATGTTGGCGCTGGGCGGATGCGGTGGCGCTGATTCGGGTCCGACGACGCCCGCCGGTTCCGGCGGGGCGGTACCCAAGGCGGTTTGTGGGCCGGGTTCGAACCCGGAATCCGGAATGCAGGGCCGGGTCAGCAGCGAGGATCACGCCAGCGGCCGCGCCGCCGAAGGGTATACCTGCAACACCGAGCTTGTCGGCGCTTACACCACGCCCAATGCCATCGGCACGGTCGGCGGTTTCAAGGTAGAGCGTTACATCGACGCCCAGGGTAACGAGTGTGCGTACTACGATTCGACGCTGCTCTATCCGACCAATGCGCTGGATGCCGAGGCGGGTGTCAACGTGATGGACATGACCGACCCGGCCAATCCGCAGCTGGTGACCCGGCTGCTCACCCCCGCGATGCTCACGCCGCATGAGTCGCTGGTAGTGTCGCAGGACGCCGGTGTGCTGGCCGCCGTGACCGGCAATCCGGCGTTTTATCCGGGTATTGTCGATGTTTACGATATTTCTGAGGACTGCCGCAGCCCGCAGCTGCGCTCTTCGGCACTGGTCGGCAACCTGGGCCATGAGAGTGGCTTGGCGCCGGACGGCCGCACCTTCTACTCGGCCAACCCGGGCTCGCCGACGCTGGTCGCGGTCGACATCACCCAGCCCCTGTTTCCGAGGCAGCTCTGGACCGGTCCGTACTACTCGCACGGCCTGTCGATTAGCAACGACGGCAATCGCGCCTATGTCGCTGCCGGAGACGGAAAGGGCTTCATGATTCTTGACGTGTCGGAGATTCAGGCCCGGGTGGACGACCCGCAGGTGTATGAGATCGCGAACATCACCTGGCCGAACATGACCATCCCGCAGAACGCGATTCCGTTCACCCGGGATGGCAAATCCTACGTGCTGGAAATCGATGAATACTCCGCCTCGGAAGCGGACGGCGGGGTTGCGGCCCATGGCGATGTGGTCGGTGCCGGGCGGATCATCGACATCACCGACGAGACGAACCCCGTCATCGTTTCAGATTTGCGGCTGGATGTGCACGAGCCGGAAAACCGTGCCGAGATCGCCGGCGACCCTGGTGCCTTTTTGCCGATTCAGGGCTATGCCGGCCATTACTGCAATATCCCGACGCGAGTGAATCCCGAGATCGCCGCCTGCAGCATGATTGTTTCCGGCCTGCGTATTTTCGACATTCGTGATCCGGCCAGGCCCAAGGAAATCGCCTACTTCAACGCGCCGGTCAATCCGCGCATCACGCCGATCTTCGAGGCCAGCAACTGGGCGATGTCCAGCCCGGCCTTCGCCCCCGAGCGCAAGGAAATCTGGTACACGGATGGCTATAGCGGTTTCTATGTCGTCCGGCTGACCAACGACGTCTGGTAGCACGTCCAGCGGATCGCGGCGGGCGACGCAGGTTCGCCGTGATGTCATGTCGGCCGCGTAGGCTGCCGGGCAGATTCGCGCTCTGCGGTTGCTTCTATTCATGCGTTGTCGTCTTTACGCCGTCACACTCAAGACCGTGGTCTTCCGCGTTGATCTGCATCGTGCTGCGCCGGGTAGGGTGGCGATGACCGGGTCTCGCGACGGGCGGCGGCGTTTGCTGGGCGCATTGCTCGGCAGCGGGCTCGTGCTGGCGGCTTGCAGCGACACCGGCACGAGCGCGGTGCCACCAGTCGGGCCTCCCGCGACCGTTACCAGTGAACTGAACCCGGCACCTTTGCCGGTCGGCTGGCTGCTGTCCGAATCCCGAGAGCGATGCCAGATTGCAGACGGTTTGCTGCTGCATCGTATTCGCCGCGGTTCGGCAAGCCAGGAACCCGCGCCGTTGCCGTGCACCGACGTGGTCCAGGAGAATCAATTCGGTGGTGGGTCGCTGGGATCGGTGTTCGCGACCGGCCCCTATGCATTTCACGTGCTTGAAATCGATCCGGATCGTTTCACCGGCCAGCTCGAGCCGGCGCTCGCGCAGGGCCGGATCGCCGGCAAGGCGACCACGTCCGAGATGGCCGATGCCGCTGGCGCGATCGCGGCGATCAACGCCGGATTCTTCGTCGTCGGCCCTGGAGGCACCAGCAGCCGTGATCCCGATCAAGGGGACGATGGCCTCGCCGGCGATCCGGCCGGAGTGACGGTGTTGCAGGGCGAGTTGGTGTCCGAAGCCGTCGGCAGCCGCGAGGCGCTGGTGTTTTCCGCTGCGGGGCGTGACGTTCGATTTCCACGCACCGAGACCCGCCTGTGGCTGGAGGCCGGCGGTGAATCCTGGGCGCTGGATGGCATCAATCGTGTGCCCGGCGCGATTCGAAACTGTGGCGGCACGGGGGGCGATAGCCCGACCGAATCCGCGCGGCACGATGTGACCTGCAGCGATCCGGCAGAGTTGATCTGGTTTTCAACGGATTGGGGTCTGGACACCCCGGCTGTCGACGGCCTGGAACTGGTGCTGGATGCTCAGGGCCGCGTCATGCACACGCGTCCGGCGGGTGGCAGCCTGCCTGCGGGCGGATCGGTGATTGCCGCGACCGGCGATCGCGTGGTCGAACTGCAGCGGGCCGCGTCGGCCGTGGGGCCTGTCCTCATGCGCGCCGAGGTGTATATGGACGGCGAGCCGGTCACGCTCGTGCCCGAACTGTCCATCCTCAACGGCGGTCCCGGCCTGGTTCGTGACGGCGAGGCATTGCTCACCGATAACGAAGGCGGATTCCGGCATCCGGGGGATCCGATTTTCGGACTCACCTGGGTGGACGGCCCGAACCCGCGCACGATGATCGGGCGTACGGCGTCGGGCCGGTTGCTGCTGGTTGTTTGCGATGGCCGCCAGCCGGACTGGAGCGTGGGTTTGCCGCTACGGGACGCCGTGCGGGTCATGCGTCACCTGGGTGCGGTCGATGCAATGGCCCTCGACGGCGGCGGCTCGTCCACGCTCGTGGTCAACGGGCAGGTTGTGAACAGTCCCTCCGACGGCGCCGAGCGTCCCGTGTCCGATGCCCTGCTGCTGATCGCGCGCTGAGTTTTCGCATCCGGCCCTCAGCGGATCGGAGCGTCGGGAACCAAACGCAGCTTGCAACAGCCAACATATCTCATGGATATGGAACGCTCGCCGGGTTGGATATGGAGCAGCAGCAAGCCATCGAGACAACGGTCTGCATCGCGGGCGGCGGCCCGGCTGGCATGGTGCTGGGTTATCTGCTCGCCCGCGCCGGTATCGAGGTGACGGTGTTGGAAAAGCATGCGGACTTCCTGCGGGATTTCCGCGGCGACACGGTGCATCCCTCGACCCTGCAAATCATTCAGGACTGCGGCCTGTGGTCGGCATTCGAGGCCTTGCCGCAGCAGCGCGAGCAGATGCTTTCGGCGAAGATCGGTTCACGTTTACAGCCAGTTATCGATTTTCGGGGGCTGGAACCGTTCGACTACCTCGCCTTCGTCCCGCAGTGGCATTTTCTTGATCTGTTCGCGGATGCCGGTGCCGGGTTGCCAGATTTTGATCTGCGCATGGGGCACGAGGTGACCGGATTGATCCGGGAAGGCGATCAGATTCGCGGCGTGCATGCGACCACCGGGGACGGTGTCACCGAGATCCGGGCGGCGCTGGTCATCGGCGCCGACGGTCGTGATTCACGGTTACGCGCCGCCTCCGGGTTGCCGGTCAGGGCGTTTGGCGCGCCGATGGATGCGCTGTGGTTTCGGCTGTCCAAGGGTGACGAATCACTCGATGCCACCCAGGCTGTGGTCGGCGCCGGCCACATGCTGGTGCTGATTGACCGCAGTGACTACTGGCAGGCCGCGCTGGTCGTGCCCAAGGGTGCGGACCGCGACCTGCGGCAGCAGCCTATCGAGGTACTCCATGAACTGGTCGCGCGCACCGCGCCGGAGATGGGCGCGAACGTGCATGCCATCGAAAGCTGGGATGCGGTGAAGACGCTTGCCGTACAGGTCAATCGCCTTCGCCGCTGGTCGCGACCGGGTTTGCTGATGATCGGTGACGCCGCGCACGCCATGTCACCTATCGGCGGAGTCGGGATCAATCTGGCGATACAGGATGCCGTCGCGACCGCCAACCGGGTTGTGCCCATTATCCAGGCGGGCCGGACACCGACCGAGGCTGAGTTGGACCGGGTCAGGCGTCGGCGACTGCTGCCGACGGCGCTGGTCCAGGCCTTCCAGCTGCAAGCGCAAAAACGCGTGGTCGCGAGCATCCTCGATGCCAAAGGTGGCGAGCCGCCCCGGCTTCCGAGTGGGTTGCGGTGGCTGCTGCAGCATCGTCGCGTTCGCAACCTGCCGGCCTGGCTCATCGGCTACGGCTTCCGGCGTGAACGGCCCACCTTTTTCAGCGACTGACCTCGCCGTCGTCATCGGAACCTGACGGCGACGGCTGTTGCAGCATGCGTTTGCCCAACGCCGCGAGGCCGGCGCCAGCGACGGTGGCGGCACCCAGGGCACCGGAGCTGCCTGTCGGGCTGGTGTCGGAATCCGGGTTATCCGGCGTCTCGCCGACCGGCTCATCAATGGACTGACGGGTTCGGTATTCCTCGGGGATGGTGATCTCGAATGTCGCGCCGCCCGTGCCGGAGCCGTCCGCCCCGCTGGGGCCGCGCTGGCTGCTGAAGTACAGCCGCGAACCATCCGGGGTAAACGCCGGACCGGCGATTTCCGAGCCGCCCTTGGTGATCTGCATCAACAGTCTGGCCTGGCCGTTGGGCACGACCACCACCAGACGCATCAGCGCCCCGTCCTCGGCCACGAGCACGTCGCCGGCCGGGCTCACAACGACATTGTCGACCTGATTGAACCCGGTCTCCATCTGCATGTTTTCGTTGTCGTAGATGACCTCGATCAGCTCGTTTTCGATGTCGTAGGCCCAGACGCGGTTATCGCCCTTGGTCGCGAAGAACATGACACCCCGCGTCGGGACGGAGCCACCCGCTGGGGTTTGCCGCAGGTCTTCGGGAATCTCGTAGTACCAAATGCCCTCGCCGCTGGCGAAGCGAGTGCCGACGGTTGTTTCGTCGTTCTGAAAGGTTGGAAAGAGGACGCGTCCGGAGGTGTCGATATCAACGGTTTCCCAGGTCGCAGGCTGCGCCGAGCGCACGGCGGCGGCATCGTCCGGGTATCCGCCATCCTCGAAACCCTCGATGGTCAGTACCTGCAGCGTGCCTGACTCCAGACCCATGCGAGTGGTGCCGTCGGTCTCGCTGAGATCGCTTTCATCGGAGACGAAGCGCCAGAAGCGCTGATTGCCACCGTCTTCGGTCATGTAACAGGCGTGATAAATCGGATCGATGGCCGCCGCTTCATGCGGAAAAGATCCCAGCGCGGGCTTGCGCACGGAGGTCGTCGCCGAGCCAAAGGGATCACATTCATGGATCTGCCCGCCGGTGGTTTCCTCACAGGACAGCCAGGTGCCCCAGGGCGTTGGCCCGCCGGCGCAGTTGTTTCGCGTGCCTTCGAGAATCGAATAGGCATCCACTAGAGTGCCATCGGCATCGAAACGCAATGCACCGACGCCGCCAGGCGTGTCCTCCGAATTGGACACGTACACCCAGCCGCCGTCGGCAGCCGAGGGGTAGACCGCGCCGCCGTCCGGGTCCAGGTGCCACTGGTAACCAAAGGGCGCGGCTTCCCCGGTGAGCGGGTTCAGGCCTTCGCGGGCCACGCAGCGCACGTCGAAGCCAGGCGGCGCGAAGACCTCGTCATCCACACCATCAATCGCACCCGCGGTAAGCGTTTTGTGCTCCACATCGGGGATATTGGCCAGCGGGCCGCTGGGGATCGGCAGCTCCGAACTCATCTGAGCCCGGGCGCGCGAGATCAGAACCTGCGGTGAACTGACGGCCGCAGCACCAAAGAAAATCGATTTAAGGACAGAACGCCGCGACAGCGTAATCGGAAGGTTTGCGGACACGATGAATCCCCGGTGATTGAACCCAATGCGGGGACAGGCTAGTGGCGCTGTGTTGCAGGGCGATGATGAATCGTCGCTGCGCCGTGGCGTCAGTCGTCGTTTGCGGGTGTGTCGTCGTGGTCGTCCAGTGCATCGGGTTCCAGCCCGGCCGGGAGCGATTTTGCGGTCTTCGCGCCCAGGTCCTTGAGCATCTCAGCCTGGCGGGCGAGGTTGCCACGGCCTTCGATCAGTTTGCCGCGAGCATCACGATAGCTGGCCTGGGCACGGTCCAGATGTGTGCCAATCTTGTCGACATCCTCGGCGAAGCCGACGAATTTGTCGTAGAGCGCGCCCGCTCGCTCGGCGATTTTCTGGGCGTTGCGATTCTGTCGGTCGGTGCGCCACAGGTTCTCGACCACGCGGAGGATCGCGAGCAGCGTCGATGGGCTGGCCAGGCCAATGCCGGCGTCCAGCGCGTCGCGGTACAGGCCGGGATCGGCGCGCAGCGCCTCGGTGAAGGCCGGCTCGTTCGGCACGAACAGCACGGTGAAATCCAGCGACCGCACGCCGGGCGCGTCGTGGTAGGCCTTGCCACCAAGGCTCTTCACATGGGCGCGCAGCGACTGCACGTGGGCCTTGAGCTGACGCTCGCGCTCGGCATCATCCTCGGCGGCGATGAAACGCTCGTAGGCCGTGAGCGACACCTTGGAATCGACGACGATGTCGCGCTCGCCGGGCAGGCGAACGATGGCGTCGGCGATGAGGCGGGCGCTGGCGTCTTCCGACACTTTGATCTGGGTTTCGTATTCGCGCCCCGCCTGCAGTCCGGAGGCTTCAAGCACGCGTTCGAGAATCATCTCGCCCCAGTTGCCCTGGGTCTTGGTCTCGCCCTTGAGTGCACGGGTCAGGTTCAGCGCATCCTCTCCGATGCGTTCGTTGAGTTTTGCCAGGCGGTCGATCTCGTTCTTCAACACCGCTCGCTCGCGGGCCTCGTTCCCGTAGACCTCGGTGACCTGCTTGCGGAACTCGCCCAGCTGCTCGCGCATGGGGTTGAGCAGGGCGGTGAGCGCGTCACTGCTTTGCTTGGAGAAGCGGTCGGATTTTTCCTGGAAGATGCGATTGGCCAACGCCTCGAAATCCTTGCGGAATTCCTCGCGGGCGGCCTTGAGCTCTTCAATTCGCGTGTTCATGGCCTCGACGGTCTTGGCCTGCTCGGCCTGCAGCCGCGCGATGGTCGTGCGCGCCTCGTTCAGCGCCTCATCGCGCTGGTCCAGCCGTTGCGAGAGTTCGAGGTGGCGTTCGGCCGCGCGTTCGGCTTGCTGCCCGCCTGCCTGGAGCTGGGCGGCCAGTTCGGCGATTTGCAGCTGACGGGCTTGCAGGGTGCGGCTGGTTCGAATCCACACGACCAGGCCGGCCGGCAATCCGACCAGCAACGCGCCGGCGAGCAGGCCGGCGAATAGCGCCGTCGCAGGCGGCAATGAAGTGAGCAGTGCGTTCATATCGGCATGATTGCGTAATAATTCACTTGTGTCCAGAAAAGCGACATGCGTAGAATCAACGCATGTTTGGCAGCGAGGCCGTCCGTTGAGCGATGACAAACCGCTGCGTTGGGAAGTCCGCCAGCGCCTGATTCTGATCGAAGCGCGATTGATCTGGGCGGGCTGCCTGACCACGCAGGACTTGCGTGGTGCCTTTGGCATCAGCCGATCGCAGGCCAGCAAGGACATTGCGCTTTATGAATCGCTGGCGCCGGACAACCTGCAGTACGACCTGCGGGGGCGTTGCTACCGCGCCGCGCGCAGTTTTCAGCCGCGCTTTCTGCACGGGACGTCGCGCGAGTTCCTGCGAGCCCTTCGCCTGTTTGATCCGGAATCCGAGCATCCGCTGATCACCCTGGCCTCGGAAACCGCGGCCGTCGAGTTGCTGGAAATGCCCGAACGCGAGTTCGATGTGGTCACCCTGCAGCGCGTGAACACGGCGATTCGCGAGCGGCTCCAGTTGCGGGTGGACTATCAGAGCATGCGCGTGCCGGAGCCTCGACCACTGCAGCTGTCGCCAATCGCGCTGGTCCACACGGGTTTGCGCTGGCATCTGCGGGCGTTCAGCCTGTCTCACGAACGGTTCATTGATGTGCTGTTGTCGCGCATGCGCGGGGTGCCGGAGCTGCTGGACGAGCCAGCGATGAGTGCGGACGAGGACTGGGAATGGAAATCCATCGTCCCGGTCCGCATCGGCGCGCACCCCGGTCTGTCCGCGCATCAACGCGCGGTCATCGAAACCGACTACAACATGCAGGCGGGCGTGCTGGAACGCAGGCTGCGCATCGCACTGGTGCCGTACTACCTGCGGTTAATGAACGTGGGCAAGGACGATCGAAAGCGGCCGCCGGAACAGCAGCAGATCATCCTGCTGAACCCGGAAGAGCTCAGCGAACTGGATCGTTTGGCGTAAGCGGCGCCGGTCTGAAATGGAACGCCCCCAGTGGCAATCCGAATCCGCTCCAGGCGATGATGCCAGCCTCCGAACCATGGTCCGTCCGCTCCGGCGTCGCGCGTGTGTCTGGCGATCAGATTGCCTCCGGCGGTTGACCTGGCGTTCCGCTTCATCCCGTTTGGTGATCTCACCCGCGGCTGGCGCCGCGCTACCACGGAGGCAGTGTCGCCTCCCTGATGATCCGGCGTAGCCAATCTCTTGATGCCGAGCAGGTACTCAGAACCAGCGGTGGCCTACCGGTGGCCATCCGCCGCAGCCCGCGTGCGCGGCGCATGCGCCTGACGGTGGATGCCCATGGCAACGCCATGGTGGTCTTGCCGCGCCGGGCGTCGATGGCGCAGGCCAGGGCCTTTGTCCTGGAGCAGTCCGCTTGGCTGGAGCGCCATGCAAGCCGGGGTGTTGCCGCTGGCGAGGCGATGCAGGAACAGGTTCAGCCGGACGCTCAGGGGCGGCCGACAAGAATCATGCTGCGCGGTGAGTGGACCGACGTTGTCTGGGGACGTCACGGTGCTTGGCGTTTGCCGGAGCGGGGTGGTGCCAGCCATCTGGAACAGCGTCTGCGCGAGCTGGCCCGTGCCGATGCGCAACAAGTGATCGACCGGCAGCGTCCATTGCTTGCTCGACCGCCGACATCCCTGACCATTCGCGACCAGTCCACGCGCTGGGGCAGCCTGTCCGGCCGCGGCACGCTGTCGCTCAGTTGGCGCCTGGTCATGGCACCGCCGAGCGTGCTGGCTTATGTGGTGAACCACGAACTGGCGCACCTGCGGCACCCCAACCACAGCCCGGCGTTTTGGGCCGAGGTCGAGCGCCTGATGCCGGGGCATGCCATTCATCGCCACTGGCTGCGCCGGCAGGGTGACGAACTCCGCCGGCTGTTGCCGAGCGCCTGATAGAGTCCTCGCCACTACAACAACAGCGGATCGGCCACGGTGTGTCGCCTGTGCGACATCCGTATCCACGCGCAAAGCCGGGCGCTCAAGGAGACAACGCAGATGCAGAACTGGGCACTGTCCATCGCGCTGGATAATCCGGCCGATGCCAAGGTGGTCGAGACCACTCCCCTTACGCTGGCGGACGGCCAGATTCGCGTCACGATCGAGCGCTTTGCGCTGACGGCCAACAACGTGACCTATGCGACCTTCGGACGTGCCATGCGCTACTGGGATTTCTTCCCCGGTGACGACGGGCGTGGGCGGCTGCCGGTTTGGGGGACCGCGATCGTCAGTGAATCTCGCTGCCCCGCGGTGCCGGAAGGCTCACGTTGGTATGGATATCTGCCGGCCGCAGCCGAGCTCGTGCTCACGCCGGCCCAGGTTCGATCGCAGGGTTTTGTCGACGCCAGCGAGCACCGCTCAAGCCTGCCGCAGGTCTACAACCGCTACGCTGCCGTTGCGGACCGCGATGAGCACTCCGAACAAATGCAAATGGTCTTGCAGCCGCTGTTCATCACCGCCTTTCTGCTGGATCA
The DNA here is from genome assembly GCF_964229365.1 of Abyssibacter sp. Lineage (NCBI taxonomy): Bacteria > Pseudomonadati > Pseudomonadota > Gammaproteobacteria > Chromatiales > Oceanococcaceae > Abyssibacter > Abyssibacter sp. The sequence goes on from NZ_CAXRDQ010000035.1 coordinate 13,564, forward strand.
GGTACTTGCCGAGCCCGATCGTGCCTGGGCTGGCGCGCAGGTGATCTCAACCAGCGCATCCAGCAAGACTGCGATCGCGATGGCGCATTGTCTTGCGCGGCGCGATAACGTCGCGCATGTCGGACTCACCTCGGGCGGCAATGTCGCCTTTGTCGAGGGGCTGGGTCTGTACGACCGGGTGGTGAGCTACGAAGACCTGGCATCGCTGAACGCGCACACGAGCGCGGTGATCGTGGATTTTGCTGGCGACGCCGATTTGAACCGTCGCCTCCACACGCAACTGGCTGGTGTCCTGCGGGCGAACATTCGTGTGGGGGGCGCGCATTGGACGCAAAGCGCACCGCCGCATGACCTGCCGCCGCCCAAGCCCGAGTTCTTCTTCGCGCCGGATCATGTGGTCCGGCTGTCCAAGGACTGGGGTCGCGAGGCGTTCGAAACGCGTTACGCCGCAGCTTGGCTGGCCTTCGCGGCGGACGCCGAGCGCTATTTCACCGTGGAGGAAGTAGCCGGCGCCTCCGCCGCGCTACGGATCTACACGGCTCTCATTGGTGGCCAGTTTTCACCGGCTGCATCGATGACGGTGCGGAGCCAGACCCAGTGAAGCCGTGGCTTATATTGAGGCGCACCGCCTGATGGCCGCCGGAGCTGTCACTCCGGCGCCGAAGAGCCCAGCAGGAGTTCCGATGCCCGTTTCCAGAGTCGTTCAATTCATCTGCGTCCTCGATATCGCCGTCACCGGCTGGTTGGCGCTGCCTGGCCTCAGTCAGGGGCTGTTCGCGCTGGTCTACTGGCTGGACGCGCAACTCGGCTTCGCCACGGTCCAACCCGACTTTGCGCCGGTGCACTGGCTGATGATCAATCTGGCCGGTGCACTGGGCGTGCTCTGGAACGCCGCCCGTTTGTTCGACGCCAGCCGGCGCCTGCATCGTGTGGATGCCTGGGCCCGGTTGTGGGTCGGCGGGCTGATTGCGGCCTATATTGTCGGCGGTGGTGTCACGCCCGTGCTGCTCGCTTTTGTGGCCACGGAACTGGTGGGCAGCGTCTGTTTCTGGGCGACTCGGCGGGACCGAGGCTGACTCAAGGGCGCTTGACTACGCGGACCTTGCCGCTACCACCGCCCCCGCAGAAAAACCGGTCCGCACCGTCAGACTCCAGGCCGGAGATGCCCGTGCCTGGCGGCATGTCCAGCCGTTGCAAGACGGCGCCGGTGGCCGGATCGATCTGTCGCAGATCGCTTTGCTCGTCCTGCCAGGTGCCGTGCCACAACTCCTCGCCCACCCAGGTCACGCCGGTCACGAAACGGTCGGACTGGATGGTACGAAGCACCTCTCCGGTGGCCGGATCAACCTGATAGATGGTGCAGTCACGGTACTGGCCGATCCACAGCGAGCCTTCGGCCCAGGCCATGCCGGAGTCATTGCCCTTGCCCGGCGCCGGAATCGTTGAGAGCACCGCGCCGGTGGCAGGGTCGATCTTCTGAATCAAGGTGTCGGATAGCTGGTAGAGGTGCGTGCCGTCAAAGGCGGTGCCGGCGTGTGCGGGCACGGCGACGTGCTGGGTGACTGTCCCGGTATCGGGGTCCATGCGGTTCAGGCCATTGCTGCCGGCAAACCAGACATCTTTGCCGCTGAAGCTGACCCCATGCACGGCGTCGTTACCGGAGAATGGTCCGTATTCCTGGGTGATGTTGGCGGTGCTTGCTGTCATGTCACTGTCCTTGATGAGTGGGTTCACGTCGTGTCGACGGCCGCCATGCTCATCCATCCGGGAGCGGGGGTGGGAGTAACAAAGTTGTCGGGAAGCCGGGCATGCGCGGCGCGATCCACCGGCAGGCGCGACCGCGGCCAAAGGATTCGGCCTTGCCCGCCGCCGCCAGCTGCCGCAGCGCTCGTTGCACCGTGCGGGGGCTGCGCCCCAGCGCAAGCGCCAGAGCGGAACTGGACCAGGCCTCACCTTCGGCCAATAGCGCGAGGACTGCCGCATGGTCATCGATGATGGGCGGTGTGAGCACCGCTACACCGGCATTGCCGTGGGGTGCCAGGCGATAACCGCGTGCCGTGGCCTTGATTCCACCCAGCGCGCCCAACGCTGCACGGAGCCGGCCGATCTCCACGCGTAACCGGGCACGCATGGAGTCGTCAGCATGCTGCGAGCGAAATGCGTGGCTGATCAACACCCCACGATCCCGGTCATTGGGCCAGGCCTCGGCCAAGGCGCGCGCGAGTGCGAACAGCACGGGGCGGCGACCCAGCGGGACCGTCTTTCCATCGGCACAAACCGCATTGCGGCAGGCATCGACCACCAACACCGGGCCACGCAGCACGTCTGCTACCTCGGCCAGGTGCAGAACGGATTCCCGGCCGCTGGAGAACAGTCGGGCGGCTGGAGCTTGGAGAAAGTCGCGGGTGCGCTGCACCTCGGCCAGCAGCATGGGGATCCGCGCATCCGTCGCCGCGCTTGCCGCAGCGTCCAGCGCCTCGCTTGCCCGAGGAATCGCCAGCTGACGCATGGCAATGCCCGCCGCAACTAACCAGAACCCGGCCAGCGATGCCGGCGTGAGTTGGACAGGATCGATGGAGTTCATGACCTGCTCGGCGGTGGCGAGCTGGCCGATCAATAGATGACGCCGGGCCTCGAGGTAACCAGCGTGGCCGGCGTTGGCCAGGTCGCCACGCGATAACAGCAATGCACGGGCCTCGTTCAAGCGGTTGCCGGGCCAGGCCAGGTCACGCGAAACAAGGGCGATCTCGGCCTCCGCGATCAGACAGCGTGCCCGCGCGGTTGCGGCAGGCTTGCCGAAGCCTCGGGCGGCGTCTCGCAGCAACTCGCGGGCGCGCTGCCAATCACCCAGTTGCGCCATGGCAATACCACGCAAGGCCAGCGCAGCTGGGTCGCGGCGCAGTGCCACGCGCTTGAGTGCACCAATCGGATCACCGGCCGCCAAGGCCTGCGCTGCGGCAGCGGTCAGGGCATCCATGCGAATCGCGCCAAGTTTGTCACTCCCAACCCGCGCGACTGAGCTATCAGGTTGAGCGTATGCCCTGGGGGGCCAGATACCGATCGGCGTAGCCAAGCACGTATTACAGAGGACTTGGCGATGCGATGGATCAAAACCTGTCCGCCAGCGCCTGCGGGCGCACTGCCGTTTGCGGTCACGCCGATGTGCTGCTTCATGACCGCCTTGGAGTTCGCAACCAGCCCGCCGGGACTTTGCGCCCCGTCATCCCGCGGGTTCCGGGTCGGCGGCATGGGCGCAATGTATCTGCTGATGGCGTTTTTTCATCCTCGTCTTCGTCGAAGTGTCCATGAAAACCTGGGAACTCCCGCTTTGCCTAGCGTAGAGCCGAAGCCTGAGCGCATCCGCACGTTGGCCTGATAAAGCCCGATGTGTGGGCCGTCATCATGCGTCAGCTTTCCCTAGATTTCGCAGGGCATAATTTTGACAAATCGCTGATCAACCACTAGCGAAGGCGCGATGCCAAACATTTCTATAAATGTATGGTCTGCGTGCGCCAGATCATAAAATCCAGCTTCCACCGCAACTTCTGTGAGCGTCTTGTCCGTGCTCCACCCCTTGATTGCTTTCCATATGGCAGCCCAGCGGGCGTAGTGCTGAATGGTCGTGCCGACCTGTTGTTTGAACAATGTCCGAGCGCGTGAAGCGGATAGTCCCACCTGCAGGGACATCTTCCCGACATCGACCTCATCAAGCGGCGTGTCATCCAGACGGCACCTAAGCGCATCAATTCTTGCGTCCACGCGGACGGGAGCCGGTATTTGCGATCCAGATATGGCCTCCACCGCTTTTCGCGCGACGTCAATTACGGTGGCCGCATCGAGCGATTGCCGGAACCCTAGACGCAGCGTCTCGATAATCGATTCAAAATGAGACGCTTCAAAATTAAGCCAGTCTTTTCCAGCGATGGCGGCCTGCACTCCGGCGTACTCGGGCCATTCGATCGGGAAGTAAAACAGTGCGACATGACTGTCGATGGCGATGACTTTTCGCCGTTCCACCCGAGGAGCGACGAGGGAGGCCCATGTCGTGATTTCTTCACCGGCGACATCAATTCTGTAGGGTTTGTTGCACGCCAATCTGAGCGTTGCGCATAGCGGCGTTGTCGTCCGCTCGAGCACTAGCGTAGGGGCCAGTAGCAATAGCCCGTGCCGCCAGTGGTAGATGGTCATACCTGCTGGGCTCGGGTGTGGCGGTGGCTCCGAGTTCATGGTCTTTGATATCTCCTCGCAAGCCAGTGTGTCCTGACTTTGGCGCCCATACTGCGTTCCGAATCGGTATCGACGCAAGCCCCAGTGACTGGGTGCGCCGTTGATACAACGATTGGCTCACAGGACCCTGAACACTGTGATATCTAGCGATATCCGACCAGGCGACGCCGGCTCGAAATGATGCGATCAGGTCGGCACGAGATGGAGCGACGCTCACAAGAAGAATTTAATTATTTGGCTGAATTGCCCAATGGGGCAAGGAGGCAGAATAATGACGAAGAAATCGAGAGGAATCGGGTCGCACCTACTAAGTCTAGTGGTGCTGGTTGGGTGCAATTTCGGGGAGCAGGTCACCGGGCGGCGCTGCGCCACCGGGTGCGGGGCGTCAAACCACCGGTGGCGCAGTGCATTCTTCGGGTTGGCGCGCTAGATCGGCGAACGAATCGCTTCCCGGGACATGGCCATCACATCGGTGATGAAGTCGCGGTGGGCTTTCACCGCACGTGCCAGTTGTTCGGGCGGCACACGATCCGGGGTGTCGTCGACCGTGTGGTAGTGGGGGGTTGCCATGGTGAGGTTGACGCAGGGCACGCCGGCTTCACCCATGAGGCCTTCCAGATCACCGTTCGCATTGACGGTCGGAATGGTCGGAACAGGGGCGGCCAAGAGTCCGTACTGCACCAGGTAGGGCGTGAACTGCCGCGTCAGTGCCGGGTGAGGCGTCGTGAACAGGGCCCGCTCCTCATCACCCGGACGCTCGACGACCAGGCCGAGCATGTCGATGATCCCCGTCGTGCTGAAGTGCTCCTCGCCCTTGGCGGCCAGATGGTCCAGGTTGACGAACAGGTCCAGGTCGGGAATCAGGTGGGAATATTCCGAGATCCAATTCGTAACCCCGCCGTGAGGATAACCGGCGTCGTGGCCCGTGACGCCCAGGAAGATCATGTCGCGAGGCCTGTCCTGCAGAGGTAGCGAAGCAAAATGCTCGGCGAGCCCGATCAGGCCGGAGACGCCAGTCGCGTTATCGAGCGCCCCCGAGAACCAGGCGTCGTAGTGTGCACAGACAAGGATGGTGCCGGGGAGCTCCCCTGAGCCGGGCAGTTCCGCGATGACGTCCCGTGACTCTCCCTGCAGGTGATAGGCCTCGATATTCCAGCTTGCGGTGCCGCCGTTGGCAGCCGCTTGCCTGAGTCGCGCCAGATCGTGCGCGCCCAGTTGGAATGCAGGGATCGGATTGTTCTCCTGCTCGTTCCGGCTGGAACTGGTAGGGCGAATCAGGTTGTCGGGTGCGTCTGATGACACGAACATGGCCACAGCCCCCAGTTCGGCGGCGCGGTGGTAGCTGTCAGGGTAGGTCGCGAACACATTGAGAAGTGCGCGCCCGGTGACGACGACTGCCTTGCCGCGCAGATCTTGTGCGAGTAGTTCCGGCTCCGAGCCCAGGCCCACGTCAACCAGTTCGGCTGTGCCTTGTCCGCCGGGTGTCGACCAGATGGGAAAACTGTTGATGACTTCACTGCGGTCATTGACCGTCAGTTCCACGCGCCAGTCATCCAGCTGCCACTTGGTAATGGCGTAGGGTTCGACGCGGGCCGGCAGTCCGGCACCCTGAAGCCGGTGGCCCAGCCAGCGACCGGCCTCGGCTTCGGCCGGATAGCCCCGCCAGCGCGGCTGAAATTCGCACAGGTCCGTCACCCATCCGTGCAACCGGTTTGGATCCATTGGATCGATCTGGACGATCGGGCCGGGCGCTGGTGGCACTTCACCTGATGGGGCCGGTTCGCTTCCCGACTCACATGCCGTGAAGACGCTCGGCAGACCGATGGCAGACGAGAACAAGGCTGCCTGTTTCAGTAAATACCGCCGACTGATGTTGCGGTTGATCGACTCATCTGTTTGGTGGGCCGGGACGAGCGCGGGAGATGATTCATGACGTGAAAAACTCATTGTGCGAATTGCTCCATGATCCAGGCGGCGATCGCTGGCGCGGCCACGTCAGCGGTTGGCGAGTGGTCTGCGGGCCAGCGGGCATAGGTCACCGGATAGCCGCGACTGCGGTAGTCATTGACGAGTGCTTCGGTGAGCGGCAGGAGGGCGACGGCATCCAGAAGGCCCGCATCAATGCGAAGCGGCATGTCTCGACGCATCGGCAGGAGACGAATATCGTCCTCGCGCCATTCGCGGATCAGTTCCGCGACTGCTTCGTCGCCACGCGGACCCTTGACTGCCTGGGGAGAGAGGCCGCCCCATGAGTCTTCGTGGCTCAGGTCTTCGAGACACAGTCGTTCTAAATCCGGCCATAGAGCGACCGCTTCGTCGGACAATCCGCCTTCCTTGAGCAACAGCGATTCGAATTCCGGATCGGTGATGGCAATGCCCTTCAGCGCGAGTGCGGCGAGCGCGACAGCAGCATCCACACCAGGCGCGGCAACAGGTAATTCACCGGCGGCCGTCAACAAGACCTCCAACTGCGTCACGGGTGTGATGGCGGCTGCCCCGATGAGTTCGAGTCCTCGGGCCGGTGGGTGGCGACGGTTTCCGGTGTTGAGCGCGGCGACGCCGCCTTCCGAGTGGCCAGCTGCAATCCACCGGTGACCGGTTTGCTCCCAGCGATCACGAACCGCAGACGCCATGTCGCGCATGGCCCGCGCCAGGGAATCGCCTCGCAAGTAGGGGTGCGCTCCGGATTCGCCGAGGCCCTCGTAGTCCGGTCGAGCCACGAGTACACCCTCGGCCAGTAGCGCATTTGCGAGAGTGTCACCCTGTTGCATGCGCCGCAGCTCGCTGGACTCGGGCACACCGCGCGTGGGTGCGCAGGCGTCCGCCGCGCCGGTTGTCATGTGCCCGTAGACCACGAGTGGCCACTGTCCGTCCGGATACACCGGGATGGCTGGGAGCAGCACCAGACCGGAAGCCAGTGCTGGCTGGCCGAAGACATCGACCGTCGTGTACCGGACGAACAGCGACTGACTTGCGCCGACTAGCTGGCTGGTCGGCGGTGCCTCGGAGACTTGGACAATTGTCCCGGCAGGCTTGTTTTGCCAGCCGTTGGTGGGCGGTGGTGGCAGTGCCGCCTGCGGGGTGGCTGGCAGGCTCGAATGGGTCGTTGGTCCATCGATCTGCGCCGTTGATGTCGCATCCGCGCAGCCGACACTCAGCATGCTGACCAGCAATGTGCCAGCCGCAATCAGGCCATGGTGCATGGGGTCTCCTTCCGTCAGTCGTTATTGTTATCTGTTGATGCTGGAGTGGCTCCAGCGGCGACGGAGAAAATAACCGCGCGGGTTCGTGGCTGGCTTGTATGAAATCCGCATCGCGGCCGCCGTCCCCATCGACGCGAGGCCCCGGGTCATCGCGTACCGATGATCGATACCCTCGGGTCCCAGTGGCCCGGTACCTAGGCTGCGAGCAACGTCACCCCTTATTGATCTGGGCGTCGGCGGTGCTGCGGGCAGTCAGCTGCGCGGCGAGCTGCATTCTGGTTGATCGATCTATCGGGCGAAGAAGGCCGGTTAGCTCGCCTGTACCGACCGGTGCGGTTGATCAGGCCGCCTTTCGCTTGTTCCCGCGGCTTTGCTGGGAATCCTGCTCAATCTGGCGGACTACTTCGCGCACGGTTTCGTCGGTGTCCAGCTTGCGATCGAAGGCCGAGATGACCACGCCGCGCAACAGCGACGCGGCGGCCCAGCGCGACGGCGAGATGATGCGCGGTGCGCGTTTTTTCAAGCCTTTGACGACATCGGCCGCGATGGTTTCGGGTGCGACCAGCGTGCGCAGCGGTTTCGGCAGCAACGCTTCGAGAAAGCGGGTGACCGTCGCGTTGCCACCGAAGGCGAGTTCGGTCATCGGGGTTTTGACCCAGCCGGGGTAGAGCACGGAGGCGCTGGCGCCAGAGCCGGCGAGTTCGGTGCGCAGTGCCCGGGTGAAGGATTCAACCCCGGCCTTGGAAATGGCGTACGGCGCGTTGATGGTGCCGTTCATGAAGGCGTAGATCGAGCTGGTCGTCAGCACCTGGCCGCGGTTCTTGACGATCTCCGGCAATGCCGCCTTGACGGTGCGCCACACGCCCAGCAGATCAACCTCGACGATCTTCTCGAACTCCGCATCGTCCACGGTGAGCACGGTCTTGGGTGGGTCCCAGGCGATGCCGGCGTTGGCGAAGACCACGTCCAGGCGGCCGAAGCGCCGCACGGCGTCGGCAACGGCCAGACGGCTGGCACGCATGTCGGTCACGTCCAGCGCCAGCGCAAGCACGCGTGCTGGGTCGAACTCGGCCGCGAGCGCATCGACATCGGCCTGGCGCAGGTCGGTGAGCACAAGCCGGGCGCCTTGTTCGAACAGCGCTCGAGCGGTCGCGGCCCCGATGCCGCCGGCCGCGCCGGTGATCAGCACCACCTTGTCGTTAAGGGAGTAGGTCATGATGAGGAGTCTCCTTGCACGGGGGCGCTGGTCTCGAAATGGTCCAGCGCTGCCTTGATTTTCTGATCACCGAACATCAGGCGATCGGTGAGCTTGCGCATCAGTTCCGGCGCTGCGGTGATCGGCAGATTGCGCTTGGGGACGACAGCCTTCTGACTGCGTCGGCCAATCGCCTTTATGGTCGCGGCGACCACGTCTTCGACGGTGGTCAGTTTGAACAGGCCCCGATTGTCGTTGTACAGCCTGCGGCCGGCCGGGTGTTCGGTGAGCTGATCGGCCAGCGGGGTCTTGAAGAAGGTGGGATGGATGCTGCCCACCGTCACGCCCTGCTGTTTCACTTCCAGCCGCACGCTGTTGCAGAGCGCCAGCACACCGGCCTTGCTGGCGGTGTAGGCGCCTTGTAGCGGCGAATTGAAAAAAGACGCCATGGAGGCGATTGCTAGCAGATGGCCTTTTGTTTCGCGCAGATGCGGCAGCCCGGCCTTGAAAGTTCGGAAGACGCCGTTGAGGTTGATGTCGATGGTGCGTTCGAACGAGGCTTCTGACTGCTGCGCCAATGGCTCCAGCGTGGCGACGCCGGCATTGGCGATCACCAGATCCAGCCGGCCGAAGTGCGCTGCCGCGGCGTCCATGGCGTGCCGCACCTGCTCCAGGTCACGCACATCGGCTACCCAACCGCGCGCGCGGCTGGCGTCCCCTAGTGTTTCGGCCTGCGCCGTCAGACTCTGTTGATCCAGATCCATCAGGGCCAGACGTGCGCCCCTCGCTGCCAGCGCCGCGCAGAGATGACGGCCCAAATCGCCACTGGCGCCGGTGATGGCGACAACGGCGTTGTCCAGATTGAAGTGCGCCATGCAGTCCTCCCGGTGCTTATCGCCGGCCCAGAATCGGGCCGGGTGGCGAGCTGCGCTTGAGCAGAAAATCCACAAACAAGGCGGCAAAGATCAGGTCGCCCATGGTGAGCCAGCCCAGTAGATAGCCCTGGCGGCCAGTGACCAGGACCGGCAAGGCCGTGGCAACGACCAGCATTTTGCCGATGACTCCCAGCACGATGTACGGCCGATAGCGCACCGGATCACGCCCGGCCATGTAGTAGGCATAGCCAAAGGTCAGGACGAGCACGCCGCAAAGATTGACCAGCAAGCGGTTGCTGCCCTCGGCGGGGGCTAGCTGCAAAAGTTGCTGCATCTGCGGCCAGGCAAGTAGCAGTGATGCCGCCACGATTACGTTGAACAGGGCGGCGACCGTGAACAGGTAGCGGGCGTAGCGGTTCATGCCGCCTGCTTCACCGTGGCGGCGTTTTTGGCGGGGATGAAGCTCATCGCCCGTTCCGCCAGCGCGGTGATGGTCAGGCTTGGGTTCACGCCCAGGTTGGCGCTGAGCATCGAGCCGTCGACCACGTAAAGCCCCTGGTAGTTGAACACCCGGTTCTGCGCGTCGATGACGCCGTGTTCGGGCGAATCCGCCATGGCGCAGCCGCCCATGCAATGCGCGGTCATCGGCACGTTGAAGGCAATTTCGCTCAGCGACGACAGGCCGACACCGCCGGTGGCCTTGGCCGCCTTCTCGGTGAAGGCGTTGGCCTCGGGGATGAAGGTCGGAATCCGGTCGCCGTGGCTGGTGAGCGTTTTCCGGAACGGCCAGTACCACGGCCGTTGCCAGCGCATGTTGATGTGGCCGTCCAGCGTCTGCATGACCAGAAAGATCACGGTTTCCCGCGACCAGCGATACGGCAGGATGGCGCGCAGCCCGGCAATCGGTCGGGTCACCAGCAGCTTCAGCATCGCCGCCAGCCAGTACAGCACGCGCACCGGCCCGGAGCGACCGCCCGTTAACACGGTGAACAGCCCGCTCATGAGGTTGGAGCCATCGGGGTACCGCACCGCCTCGATATGCGTGTGCTTGTCGATGTAGATGCCCGAGCCGATTGCGACGCCTCTGGACAGATCTTGCTGCGTGCCGGGGTAGCGCACGCCCAGAATCGATTCGGCATTGGTGCGAACCCGTTTGCCGAGATCGTCCGAGACATGGGGTAGCGAACCGGTGTCCTTGAGCGCGAACAGCAGTTCCTGCGTGCCCAGCGACGAGGCGGCGAATACGACATGCCTGGCCGTGACCGTGCTGCGCGTTCTGAACAGGCGAGCAAAGCTCGGAACGGTGGTCACGACATAGCCATCGGCACCGTCCGCAGCGCCCGCCGGCCGCACATCGACCACCTGGGTTTCTGCCCGTACTTCGGCGCCCTGGCGTTCGGCCAAGTACAGGTAGTTCTTGTCCAGCGTGTTCTTGGCGCCGTGACGGCAGCCGACCATGCAGGCACCGCAGCCGAGGCAGGACGTGCGCTCCGGGCCGTCGCCGCCAAAGTACGGGTCCGGCACGGTTTGGCCCGGTTCGTCGTCCTCGTTGCCGAAGAACACGCCAACCTGCGTGTAGTAGAAGCTGTCCTCGACGCCGGCTGCCTGCGCCATGTCCTTGAGCCTGGCGTCGGCCGGGCCGGGGCGCTTGTTCTCGGTCACGCCCAGCATGCGCTTGGCGGTGGCGTAGTGGGCCGGCATCGTGCGTTGCCACTGATCCAGGCCCGCCCAGTTGCCTTCATCCCACACCGAGTCCGGCGGCACGAGCAGGGTTTGGGCATAGGTGATGGAGCCGCCGCCCACGGCGTTGCCGTGCAGGATCATCACGTGCTTGAACAGTCGCAGGCGCAGAAACCCCTTCAGTGCCAGCAGCGGCATCCATAGGTAATTCCAGATGCGCCAGTTGGTCCGGGGCAGGTTTTCGGGCGTCCAGCGACGTCCTTGTTCCACCACCAGCACCTTGTAGCCCTTTTCGCTCAGCCGGTAGGCCGACACGCTGCCGCCGAAACCGGAGCCGACAATGATGTAGTCGTAATCGTGCTCGTCCATGTGTCCTCCTCCATCAGGCCGCCTGGGCCAGTCGCGCTGTCTTGTTCTTGATGAATTGCCCGATCTGCTCCACGGCCTCATCCGCCGCATCCAGCCACCCATAGTGCAGCTGGAAGACATGCCACAGTCCGGCGAATTGCCGCAGTTCGCAATCACCGCCAGTCAGCCGCAGGCGGTCGCGCAGGCGTAGGGCGTCGGAGAGCAGAATCTCCTCCGAGCCGACCTGGATCAGCACCGGCGGCAAGCCGGCAAGATTCGCGAACAAAGGGGAGCAAGCGGTGTCCGTCTTCGCCGTGCCGGCGCGGTAGGCTTCGCTGCAGGCACGCAGCCAAGCGGGGCTGACCATGGGGTCGCGCCGGGCATGGCTCGCGATGCTGGGACCGCTAAGGCTCAGATCCGTCCACGGCGAGATCAGCACCAGCGCTGCCGGCATCGGCAATCCGGCATCGCGGATGGCCCCGGCCAGGGTCAGGCTCAGGCCGCCACCGGCGGAATCGCCAGCAATCACCAGACGATCGGCGGGCTGCCCCTGTTCCAGCAGTTCGGCGTAGACCGCGAGCGCATCGGTGAGCGCCGCCGGGTGCGGATGCTCGGGCGCAAGACGGTACTCCGGCAACCAGACCCGCGCGCCGGCGGCCTCGCCAATGGCTGCCGCCAGCTTGCGGTGGCTGCCAAAGCCGCCCATCACATAACCACCGCCGTGCAGGAACAGCACGCCCAATGTCGGGGTGCCGACAGCCGGGGCGATGTCCAGCACCGGCACGCCGGCCCAGCGCCGCTCGCGGTAGACCGCGCCAGCAGGCCCGCGCAGGGACAAGCCGATCAAACTGCCCAGGCGTCGTTGCCAGCGCACCGGCACGCGCGGTGACAGCACCGGTTTGAGCAAGCCGCGAACCAGAGCCTTGAAGGCGCGGACCATGGCTTAGCGACTCGATCCAGTGGCGGGCTGCAGCTCGTAGTCCTGCAAATCCAGCTTGCCGGTCATGAGCCGGAAGCTGAACGTGAACCCCGGCCAGTTGTTCGTGACCTTGCCCGTCTCGTTGACGTACCAGGAATTGCAGCCCGCCACCCAGACACTGCGCTTGAGCTGTGCCTGCATCTGCTCGCCATACTTGCGCTGCTCGCTCATCTTCACGTTCATGAAGGCCAGGCCGGGGTCCAGCAGCATGCGGATGCATTGCATCACGTAGCGGACCTGCGCCTCCAGCATGAAGATGATGGAGCTGTGAGCGAGGTTGGTGTTCGGGCCGTACAGGATGAACAGGTTGGGAAAGCCGGAGACCGACATGCCCTTGTAGGCTTCGGCGCCGTCTTTCCATGCCGTGTTGAGATCAACGCCGTCGAGGCCGGTGATCTTCATGGGGGTCAGGAATTCCGTGGCCTGGAAGCCGGTGCCGTAGATGATCGCATCCACCTCATGGCGCTGGCCGTCGCTGGTGACGATGGCGGATTCGTCCACGTGGTCAATGCCGTCGGTGACGATGTCCACATGGTCCTGATCCATGGCCGGAAACCAGTCGTTGGAGATCAGCAAGCGCTTGCAACCAATCTTGTACTTGGGGGTGAGCTTCTCGCGCTTGGCGGGGTCTCTGACCTGCCGCCGCAGGCTGCGGCGACTGAGCCACGCCCAGGCCTCCAGCAGACCGCCGAAGCGGGTGAAGCCGAGTGCGCGGACCTCGTTTTTCCAGTAGATCAGCCCTCGATAGAGCCGATCGGTCATCGGCACCGTCTCGAACAGCCACTGCTCGAAGCCCGTAAAGGGCCGGTCAGCCTTGGGGATGACCCACGCGCCCGAACGCTGAAACAGCTTGAGTTCCTTCACCTTGGGCACGATCTGCGGCACGAACTGGATGGCGCTGGCGCCGGTGCCGATCACCGCGACGGATTTGCCGGTGAGGTCGGCATCGTGATTCCAGCGGGCCGAGTGAAAGGCCTCGCCCCGAAAGCGGTCGAGGCCCTTGATCTTCGGGTACATCGGCTGGTTGAGCTGCCCCACCGCGCTGATCAGTACACGGGCGTGGATGGCCTCGCCGCCCGCGGTCTGGATAACCCAGAGCCCGCTGGTCTTGTCGAACTCGGCCGAGGCGACCTCCTGATTGAACCGGATGTGCGCGTGCAGCCCGTATTTGGTCGCGCAGCTTTCCATGTACGAACGAATTTCCGGTTGCAGGCCGAACTTGCGGGTCCAGTCGCTCTTGGGCTCGAAGGAGTAGGAATAAAGGTGCGACTGCACATCGCAGGCAGCGCCGGGGTAGGTGTTGTCCCGCCAAGTGCCGCCGATGCTTCCGGCTTTCTCCAGCATCGTGAACGACTCGATGCCCGCGCGTTTGAGCTGCATGGCCATGCCAAGGCCGCCGAAGCCGGTGCCGATAATGACGATATGCGGGGTCGTCGGCCCATCAGGGCCGGGTCTGGTAGCAGCCATGTCGCTCTCCTCCTGCGCCAGCTGTTCTTGTTGATCGCCACTGTAGAGCGCCGCGACTTGTGCGGCGAGCCTGTTAGAGGACAAAATATCAATAAAATAGGACAGTGCTCGCGAGGGGGCATCCATGCCGGCATGGAATTTCGATCGCGCCGTGACCAGCATGCGGTTGATGACCGAACTGGCGCTCGAACGCGGCGTGCCGTCTGCGACCGTGCTTGCCGGCACCCAGGTTTCGGCGGATCAGCTCAACAACCCCGACGTGGTCGTCGGCGCGCAGCAAGAGCTTCGGCTGATCGCCAACCTGGTCGATGCCCTGGGCGACGAACAGGCGCTGGGTATCGACGCTGGGCGGCGCTATCACTTCACCGCGTTTGGGGCGCTCGGGTTTGCGATGGTGAGCAGCCAGACCATGCGCGAAGCCATGACCATCGGGCTGCGCTACTTCCATCTGACCTTTGCCTTCACCCAGTTCGCGGTGAGCGATCAGGGCGCCCAAACCCGGCTGCGCCTGGACGACGGGGAGCTGCCGCCGGCGTTGCGGCGGTTCATCGTGGAGCGTGATTCGGCCGCCTTCATCACCTTGCAGCGGGACATTTTTGGCCCCCAGCCGGTGATCGACGCGCTGTCGTTCCGCTATCCGGCGCCGAGGCAGGCCGCTGCCGCTTATCAGGCGTTCTACGGATTAGCCCCGCAATTCGATGCGGTGGCGAACGAAGCGCTGCTCGACCGTGCGGCCCTCGAGCGTCGTCTGCCTCAGGCCAACGATCTGGCTCGCCAGGCCGCGGAGACGCAATGCCGGTCGATTCTCGATGCCCGTGCGCCGCGCAGCGGCCTGGCCGGGCGCGTGCGCGAGCGTATCGCCGCACGTCTGGCGGAGCGCGCGACGATGGCCGAGATCGCCGGTGGTTTGCACATGATTCCGCGCACCCTGCGCCGTCGCCTGCAGGAAGAAGGCACGACCTACGCCGAGCTGCGCGACGAGGTGCGCCAGGCGCTTGCGGACGAATATCTGGCCGGCCCGCGCCTGTCTATTGATCAGATTGCGAACCGGCTGGGTTACGCCGAGTCCACCAGCTTCATCAACGCCTTCCGGCGGTGGCACGGTGTCACGCCGCATGCCTACCGGTTGAGCCATCGGGTTTAGAGAGTGGTCGCAGAAAGATCAAGCTAGCGCTGCAAACCCACCCGCTTGTTCACGAACAGCATGGGTTGTTCAAGATTCAGAACCTGCATTTCAGGCTCGATGAATCCAATGTTGTCCAAAGCAGCGTCAAAACCTATATCATCGCCCTGGAAACGGCGCATTTTTCGCAACCGGGTCGAGGCACCTGCAAGCCGCGGATGATGACGTTGCCGTCAGAGATCCCGAATAGCCGAACCTCCGCATCGGCTCACCCACCGTGACTTTAACCGATGATCCCACCTCGCATGCGTCACTTGTTCCCAGCCCTTCTTACGCTTGCCGTCCTTGCCCTCGGCGCCTGTGGCGGCGGGGGTGGCGAGAGCGCACCGTCCGATGGCGAACCACCCATTTCGAGCGGAGAGCTCGTCGTTCGGACGGTACGACACGATTCCAACCTTGCGCCAGTCAGTGGCGTCAGCGTGCTGTTGCACGGCCCGGATGGTCGATCTGTTGAGCGCATGCTGACGAGCGACGCCGACGGCTACGCTCGGTTTGGCGATGTCGGTCGTGAGCGTGTCACGCTTACGACCGTTGTCGGCGCGCGGCGCATCACGCTGATCGACGTCCCGGAGGATGAGTATGTCATCCGTGTCTTGCCACGCGATAACAGCGTCTCCGAACCCTTCGTCCCCTGCGAAGGGCTACGGAACATCTCGGTCACTTCGGAAACGAACGACGGCGAATATATCCGGCTCTATCCGCGTTCGTCCGTCGTGACAACGGATGATGAATCCATCGAGTTTCCGAGCCAGGCTGTCTGTGACATGCACGAAAGCGTTGATGGCACGGTCCCGATCATGATCGGCGACGGCGTCCTGGTAGACGAGCGCCCAGATGGCCAGATATACGCGTACCCCGATGTTGGAACGCTGTACGGATTCGCCGCCGTGCCGAGCCCGGCAGACGGCGAACTGGTCGTCATCAATCGGAGCATCGCCTACGCCGCTCACCCGTGGACGTCTGAGGAGAAGGTCGGCGGCATCCAAATCTTCGGCTATGACCGGGCCGGGAGTCTGTTCGAACTGGGCTTCGGCCCGGCCGACGAAACTCAGCGGGCCGGAACCGTTTTTCTTGCCGATCAGGTCGTGCTGCCAACTTACCGCCTGTTAGGTGGGTTCAACGGGACGACTACGGTTGATAGCGACACACATGACAGCTTCCTTCTTCTGGGCTCGTACGTGTCCCAGCTATCAACAGCACTACCTGCACAGTTGCACCTGAATACACCTTCGTTGGCGATCACGGACATCGTTCATGATCAGGTTACCGCTGAGCTCAGATTCTCTGGCGACTTGCCCTCTGTCGGTCCGCTCATTCGCGTGCTGGTCGAGCTTTACGACGAGGGCTACAGCAATTTTCGCCGATGGACGTTCTACCTGCCGAGTTCGCACGCGACGCTTCAAATTCCGACGATTCCGGCGAGTGTCAGCACCCGTGACTTCGAAAGCCAGAATTGGGTCACCGAAGGAACGCTGTTGTACGCCGCTGTGCTGGAGGACGGGGACAACGCGAGCTACGGCGACGCGCTCGCGTTGCGGTTTGGCGAGCGAGCGCTGGCCGAAAATCGGCACTA
This sequence comes from Abyssibacter sp., assembly GCF_964229365.1. NCBI lineage: Bacteria > Pseudomonadati > Pseudomonadota > Gammaproteobacteria > Chromatiales > Oceanococcaceae > Abyssibacter > Abyssibacter sp. The sequence continues at coordinate 30,294 of NZ_CAXRDQ010000035.1, forward strand.
TCGCTACGCCGATTACTGGCGCGAGAACTACCCGCTTTCGGAGTGACGGAGCTGCCTGGGCACGGCGCCGCCGTCGAAAAATCGCGTTCCGGAAGTTCCACGACACGCCAGTTGTCGAACCAGCGTCTAGGCGGTAGCCCGACGGTTGCAGTCATTCGTCGCACATGCCGGTTGAGGCTTTGCTGTCCTTAGTTCCTCTAGTTCGCCTAGCGCTCGCGGACGAATATCTGGCCGGCCCGCGCCTGTCTATTGATCAGATTGCGAACCGCCTGGGTTACGCCGAGTCGACCAGTTTCATCAACGCCTTCCGGCGCTGGTAGGTACGTGGGCTGCAACCCTCGCGCGCCCGGAACGCGCGGGCGAAGTTCGAACTGTCGGAGAAGCCAAGCGAGTAGGCCACTTCGGTCACGCTCTGGGTTTGGCCGGCGAGCCGCTCGCACGCGAGGTCGTGCTGAATCTTTCCGGCGAGGGTTCGGAACGTCGTGCCCTCGCGTGCGAGGTAGCGGTTCAGCGTGCGCGGCGAAATATTCAGCGTGGCCGCGAGTTCATCCAGCGTGGGCAATGCGCCGCTGACTTCGCGCAGGGTCATGGCAACCCAGTCCGCGAAGGCACGGGCGCGCGTGACCTGATCAAGCATGGCCTGGCAGCGGCTCTCGGCGACGGCGCGAGCATGCGGATCGGCCATCGCCAACGGGAATTCCCTCGGATTGCCCAATAAGGTCAGCGACACGCCCGGTGTGGCGCCGAGGTCGGCGCCGAATTCATAACGCAGGTTGGGAATGCGGTCATAAAGCCGCACGTGCGGCGGCGGCATGATCGACAGCCGAAGTCGGCAGGGCGGGCGACGGTGACCGGTGAGGTCATCGATCTCGCGGATCGCAGCCATGCCGATCGCCTCCAGGTGGAACGCCAGACTGACGTGGCTCATGGCGATACGTGGTGTCAGCCGGACCTCGCCGGTTTCGCCGTCATTGGCGTAGCGCATCCGAAAGCTGGGCATGATCAGGCCGAAATACTGCGCCTCGAAGCGCAGCGCCTGATCGAGGTTGCGGCTGTTGAGCATGCCGAAACCGACAAAGCTGTGCGAGCTGGCCGACAGGCGTTTACCGAGCTCGAAACCCAGGTCGCTGCGTGAAGAAATCTCCGCCGCCCGGACGAGGAGCCTGTCCACGTCGGATACGCGAATCTGCGCCTCCGGTCTCGCCAGCGCCGGCATGGACAATCCCACCGACTCCAGCAGGGCTGTGAGGTCCAGGCCGTCGCTGGCAAACAGCTCGGCGATGCGTGCGTAGTAGCGCGCGGGGACAAGGTAATCAGATGGCTGCATGGCGCATTATGACCGATAGTTGGCGCATAATGACCGGAATATCGCGGCCAGGTCCAGCACGATGCAGCCTCACTTCATACGAGGCCAAGCGCATGCGTGCCACGTCCATCGAATCTTCAGTTCAGTCGTCCATCGCCTCTACCGCGGCCTCCTGGGTAGATGGCAAACGCTGGTTCTGGTTGCTCAGCCCGGCGTTGCCGTTGCTCGGTCTGATGTCGGTGGCGGCCGTTGCGTTGGGCGCCTCTCCGCTGCTGCTGTTCGCGTTGCCGGTCTTCTTTTACGGGGCCGTGCCGTTACTCGATGTGTTGATCGGCGACGATCGCGTCAACGCGCCCGAAACCGCCGTTGCTGCGCTGGAAGCGGATCGCTACTACCGCAACATCGTCTACGCCTATATCCCCAGCCAATACATCGTGACCGGGATCGCCACCTGGCTTGCGGTAACAGCGGGACTGCCGTGGTGGGGACTGTTGGGGCTGATCGTGACGACGGGCATGGTCAATGGCGTGGGCATCAACACTGCGCATGAGCTCGGGCACAAGACGGGCCGGTTGGAACGCTGGCTGGCGAAGATCACTCTGGCGCCGGTGGCCTATGGACACTTCTTCATCGAACACAACAAGGGCCATCACCGTCATGTGGCGACGCCGGAAGATCCGGCCAGCTCGCGGATGGGCGAAGCCTTCTGGGCGTTTCTGCCGCGGTCGGTGGTGGGCAGCGCGCGGTCTGCGTGGCGGATCGAACGCGATCGTCTGACACGCAAGGGCGAGTCCGTGTGGTCTCGCAACAACGAGAACCTTCAGGCCTGGGCGATGACCATGGTGCTGTTCGGCGCGCTGACGATCGCCCTGGGTCCATGGGCGTTGGCGTTTCTCGCCGTGCAGGCGATTTACGGGTTCTCGCTGCTGGAAGTCGTCAACTACCTGGAACACTATGGCCTGCTGCGCCAGAAGCTCGAAAGCGGTCGGTACGAGCGCTGCCAGCCATGCCATTCCTGGAACAGCAATCATGTCGTGACCAACCTGTTCCTGTACCAGTTGCAGCGGCATTCGGATCATCACGCCAACCCGACGCGTCGCTACCAAAGCCTGCGCCATTTTGCGGATGCGCCCCAGCTGCCCGCCGGCTACGCGACCATGATTCTGGCGGCCTACATACCGCCACTGTGGTTCCGGCTGATGAACCCGAAGGTGGCCGCGCACCACGGCGGCGACCTGACGCATGCGCACCTGCATGCACCACGCCGGGAAGCGCTGCTGGCCCGCTGGTCCTCGTCGGCGTCGTCACGCGTCGGCGTCCCGACGGTCGAGGAGGCGCCGGCCTCGACGGTGGCGTCATCCGCCGCCACCCGCCACGCCTGCCCGAACTGCGACTACGTGTATGACGAATCGCAGGGCTGCCCGGACGAAGGCTTCAAGCCAGGAACGTCGTGGCAGGCCATCCCGGCCGATTGGGCCTGCCCGCAATGCGCGGTGCGGGAGAAGCTGGACTTCCGGGCGGCGGCGTAATTCGGCCCGATACACAAAGCCCCGCGTGCCAAGGATGGAGATGGCGTGCGGGGCTTTTTGGTTAAGGCTTCGGTCTCAGCCGATCACATGCAACGGCGGTTGCTAATTTACGGTGACACCTTTATTTAAGATTTACGGAATTTACGGTGACACCTTACTAATAGCACTGATTGATCGCTATGCTGGCAGAATGGATCGTCTCCCCCACTATCCGCGCCACATCACGCAGCGGGGTAATCGTCGCCAACGCATTTTCTTGGTTGACGATGACTATGCGGTTTATCGGGACATTCTCGCCGAGAACTGCGGAATGCAAGGGATAGAGGTGTGGAGCTATTGTTTCATGCCGAACCACGTTCACCTCATCCTGACACCATCGTCGTCTGATGGATTGTCTCGTCGCGATGGACGAAGCGCACCTCCCCGCAGAGCATTTCGCTACGTGGCCATGAATCCGGTCAAGGCGAATCTGCTCGAACGGCCTGATGCCCGGCAGTGGTCAAGCGCGCCGGCACACCTGGCGGGTCAGGGCGACAGCTTGGTCAAGGTCAAACCATTTCTTGAGCGCATCGAGAACCCACAAGAGTTTTTCAGCCCTGCGGCGAATGAGGTTCGGGAAAGAAATCTAGCGTCAGGGCAGAGCATTGGACGGCCCTTGGTGGATGACGACACGCTGGTTGTACGGGAGAAGGTGATGGGCGTTCAGTTGAGGCCGGGGAAACGCGGGCGGCGACGCAAGGAAAACCCTGACTCGGAGCAGATTAAATTAGTGTAATTGGTGAGGCGTCACCGTAAATTGATTTCGACAAATGCGGAGCAGGTTGCAACTAATAATGGCTGAGCGCGCAAAATATTTAGTCGTATGGGTGGCAGTATTTGTCGTCGTAGTGGCGTTTCTGATTGGCGTGAAGTTTCTAAGGTGGGGGTGATCTCTGAATCTCTTCATGAAATGCTTTCAAAGTAGAATCTCATATATGCGCAATGACTTACGAAATTGCGGTGACGTCTTACTAATTCAGATTAAATTAGTACAATTGGTAAGGTGTCACCGTAAATCCCGGGCCATGATGCTTCCCAAAGGTATAGCGCAGGCTACGGCGTGCGCCGCTCTGGGAGCGCTGGGATACGTTGCTCCGCTTCCGTTTCCTTAGTTCGGCGACGCTTTTATGAATTCAACGAAGAAGGGCTTGCAGCGTGGTCTCTTGACAATTCTAGCGATCGTCGTTCTTGGCCTCGGGTTCTCTTTGACGCTAAGTGAGATCGTCTCCATGTTTCACTTGGAGACAATTCTTGAGGCGTCAAGAGCATCGAAGTTCTATCTGGAAGAAGGCTTTGGCGAGTACTCGACCTGGAAGGCCTATTATCTGTTCTGCAGACTGTTAGTTTTTATACTCGGAATTTTACTCCTTGGCACCGGCGTTGCGTTGTTGAGTGCTCGAATCAAGGAAAGGCGGTTTTGACTTCTCCTTCGTTTCAAGGGAGAAGAGCACAAAACACAAAACATGGGGTCAGCTTGGATTCAAGAATCAAGCGCAACATGATTGAGGTAATCCGCCGTTGCTTGGTCGAAAAGCTCCTGCGGAGTCTGAAAGTCAAAACGTTTTCTTGGCCGGGTATTCAGCAGCCACGCAACGTCGTTCAATCGGACCTAGCTCACGCCTGATAGGTCGGTGCCCTTTGGGAAGTACTGCCGCAGCAGGCCGTTGATGTTCTCGTTGCTGCCGCGCTGCCAGGGGGCGTGTGGATCTGCAAAGTAGATGGCCATCTTCAGGTGCTTGCTCATCAGCGGATGTTCAGCCATCTCTGATCCCCGG
>NZ_CAXRDQ010000036.1:0-11975 GCF_964229365.1 Abyssibacter sp.
TGTTGTTGATGTAGAAAGGTGTTTCTTCGAGGTGCAGCGCCGGATTGACCTCATCACAAAGCGTCGGCGGCAGCACCTTGTGATGCAGCGCCAGCGCGGTCTTGATCATCGCGGCGGCACCGGCGGCCGGAATGCAGTGGCTGATCATCGACTTCACCGAGCCGATGCCCGTTCGCGGCAGATCGGCATCGGCGGAACGCGCGCCGAACACCGAACCCAGGGATTGAATCTCCGTCTTGTCGCCCAGGGCGATGCCGGTGCCGTGGGCTTCGATCAGACCCACTGTAGCGGGGTCGATGTCGCAGGATTCGTAGGCGCGCTTGAGCGCCAGAATTTCGCCTTCCATCCGGGGCGCCAGCAGCCCCTTGGCCTTGCCGTCGGATGACGTGCCCAGGCCGCGAATCACCGAGTAGATGTTGTCGTTGTCGCGTTCGGCATCCGAGAGCTTCTTCAGCACCAGCATGCCGGCCCCTTCGCCAAGCAGGGTGCCGGAAGCATTGACGTCGAAGGGACGGATATTGCCGCGGGTCAGGGCGCCGAGCTGGCAGAAGATCATCATCAACTGCGGCGGCGTATGAGCCTGACAACCACCGGTGAGCACCATGTCACAGCGGCCCGAAAACAGCTCGCGGCAGGCGGACTCGATGGCGATCAGCGACGAGGCGCAGGCCGCGTCGAGGATGTAGTTCGGGCCCATCAGGTCCAGACGGTTGGCAATAATGCCGGTGGTGACGTTTGGCACCAGGCCAGGCGACATTTCCGTGTTGAATGCGGGTAGCTGTTTCTTGAGGCCAGCGCGCAGATCGGCGATATCGGATTCGTCCAGGTCAGGACGAAGTTGGCGGACGACGGACAAGGTCTGATCCACCATCATTCCGTGCTGCATCAGCGTGGTGTAGCCGCGGTTAATGTAGGTGCCGCGGCCCAGCACGATGCCGGCTTTTTCGCGATTGAAGCTGCGGTCAATGTAATCCGCATGGCGCAGTGCATCCCGAGCCAGCCGCAGCGCGAGGTAGTGGTCAGGCTCACCGCCATCCACGGCTGCGGGCATGATGCCGAACTCGACCGGGTTGAACTCCGCCAGATCGTTCAGGAATCCGCCTTTCTTGGTGTAGATGCGGTCGTTTTCCTTCGACTCGGGGTCGAAATACGGTCCCAGCCATTCCGCGTCAGCCTCGCCGATGGCATCCACGCCATCGACGATGTTCTGCCAATACTGACGCAGGTCACGGGCACCGGAAAAACAGCCGGACATGCCGACGATGGCAACGGGTTCGGGGAAGCGGTCTGCACTCATGCTGAGTCTCCTGGCTCTATCGGCCAATTACTGTTGGGCGCCGGTCAGGCGATTGAGTGCACTGGTCATGGTGCCTTCCATGTCTTCACAGGCCAGCCGCAAGCGGCCATCCGCGTCGTGGAACATCACGTCGTAGAGCACAGCTGCTGCGTGTGGCGCCTCTCGCATGCGCAGCGACACCTGCACCGGTCCGGTGATCGGTTCGCTGCCGAAGCGGCGGATACGACCGAACCGGCTGGGCAATGCCGTTCGGTCATGGTTCACCCGCGCCCAGACGATGGCGAGCTGCGGTCCGACATCCAGCAGGCCGGGGTCGAAGAGCCAGTCGCTGGTGGTGCTGTTCACCCATTCGCCGACCGGGGCGGGGCGAGCCGCCGCATCGACGCCGTCCTTGTTGACGGCATGCACGCTGTCAACGAGCTGGAAACGGGCCTTGTGAAACAGATGCTCCGTGTAGATCGTGGCGGCGTCGTACTTCGGCCCGGTCAGGGCGGCAGGCGCTGGCGACGCTTCCGCAGTGGGCAGCGACTGGGCGAGGATGACGGTTGCCTTGTACAGAGCCTGCTTGCGTTCCGGGTCCTGGATTTCCACAGCAATGGCCTGCGAGCCGGGATCCGAGTGCGCCGCGGCCCGTGCTTTCAGATGCACGGCGCGTGGACCGTCTTGCAGGGTTACACCGGCCAGGGCGCGCAGATCCTGGATCTCGACCACGGTCCAGTCCGGCCATCCGGCGGCCGTGAACTCGGCGATCCATTCCAGCGCGCCGGTCGCCGGAAGCACGGGCTTGCCGTCCAGGCGGTGGTCGTCTAGATAGGGGTCTGACTCCAGCGTGAATGTGTGGTCCAGCGTCATCGCGCCCCCCGGCCCCATGCGCAGCTCCTGACGGACCAGCGGATAGGCGCTGGCTGCCTGGGCGTCGGTGGTGCCGGCGGGAAGCGGAGGTGCGGGCCACGGCCCTTCACCAACAATGATTTCGGCAGTCTGGGGGAGCTGCCCGGCCAGTAGGTCCATGAAGGTTTCGCAGCCTTCGCGCAGCGGAATGGGGACGATGCCCTGCCGCCGGAATTGCGCTTTGACCGCCTCGGTCGCCATGCCCGCATCCCACGGGCCCCAGGAGATCGCCATGACTCGAGCATTCGGCCACCGAGTACGGAGCTGACAGGCCAGGCGGGTCAGCGTTTCGTTGGCCGATGCATAGTCACCCTGACCGTTGTTGCCGTAGCGGCCGGCCACACTGGCGAAGAACACGCAAAGCTTCAGCGACTCGGGTTTCAGCACACGGGACAGGGTGATCGCGGCCTGAACCTTGGTATTGAACACGCGTTGAAAGGACTCGGTTGTCTTGTCCTTGAACAGTTTGTCCTCGATCACGCCCGCACCGTGAATGACTGCGTCAATCCGGCCAAACTCGTCGTAAAGACCACTGATCAGTGAGGACAGAGCGTCGGCGTCTGCGACATCGCAGCTACGATAGTCAACCGTAGCGCCAGCGGTTTCCAGCCTTGCGAGGTTGCTGCGAATTTCGCGGTCGGCCAGCGCACGGGCAACACGCTTTTTAACATCCGCCGGGGTGAGCGACTCGCCAGTTTGTTTGGCGTTTTGAATAATCGCGGCCTGGAGCTGGCCGTCGCTGACGCTGGCCAGCGCGGGGTCTTCTGCCCCGGGCAGCGGGCTGCGCCCAAGCAGGACCAGCCGCATGCCCGGCACCGTCAGCCGTTCGACCACGGCCGCGGTAATGCCCCGCGCGCCGCCAGTCACAACGGTGATCCAGTCGCTCTGAGGTTCTACTGCTGCGTGGCTCTCGACCGTCGCGGGCGCCAGCGTCGTGCCGAAGTTGAAGCGCTCGCCGTTGCGGTAGCCCACCTCAAACGCGGTGTCCGGGCTGCAGACTTCGGCTAGCGCACGTTCGGCCACCGCTTCCGGTGCGGCATCCGCCTCGAAATCAACGGCGCGGAAGACGCCGGTGGAATACTCCTTGCGCAAGCAGTTGAACAGACCATTGGCTGCGCCGGCGACAGCCGACACCGCGGATGGACTCAGGTCACGACCGAACTGCCCACCGAGTTGGCTGAGGGAAATCACCTGCAGGCTGGCGAGACGCGGTTCGAGATGCTTGAGCGTTTCGACGAAGGCGAAAAAGGCATCGGTGGCGTCGCGGTGATCACTCAGACAACCGGTGGTGTCCACGACATAGCGCAGTGTGGCGTCAGCTGCCTCGGATTGCCGGATGACCTGTCCGCCATGCGCTTTAATCGCCTCGGCCAGTGCCTGTGCCGTCGGCGAATCCGGCCCGGTCACGAGGACGTGCCCATCCAGCTGGTCCGGAACAACAGGTGCCGTACTCGGGACCGCCTTCATCGCATACACCGGTGCCGGATGGCCCTGCGTTTCCGGTTCCTCCGTCGCCGTTGTTATCGGCTTTGGCGGTTCCGCCTGGGTCGGCGCGCCGCCCACGCTTTGGCCGGCCAGATCGATAATCGCCTGGAGGCTGCGGGCCTGCGTGAAGGATTCCATCTGCTCTGCGACGGCGGCGGACTGCCCGGTGGGCAGGGCCTCTTGCAGGGCGCCGAGAATCTCGACGCGCTTGATGGAGTCGATGCCCAGCTCGGCTTCCAGATCCTGATCCAGGCCCAGCATGTCTTCGGGGTAGCCGGTCCGGTCGGCGACGATGCGCAGCAGCACCGCCTTGATGTCGACGCCAGACTTTGTAGCGGCCGGATTCACGGCCGCGGGCTGCACACCGCCGAGCAGCGGCGCGGCGGCATCCAGCACCGCCTGCAGGCTGCGGGCCTGGGTGAATGTCTCCATCGACGCCTGCATGGCAGCCGCGGCCTCGGCGGGTAACTGCTGTTGCAACTGACCCAGGATCTCGACGCGCTTGATGGAGTCGATGCCCAGCTCGGCTTCCAGGTCCTGGTCCAGACCCAGCATGTCCTCGGGGTAGCCGGTGAGATCGGCGACCGTCGTCAGCAGCGCGGCTTTCAGATCGAGCGATGGCGCATGGGCGGCCTGTGGTTGCGTGTTGGCGGCAATTTCACCCATCCCTGGCAAGGTTTCCGCCTGGGTGATCAGCGCGGACAGCGTGCGCGCCTGGGTGAAGGTTTCCATCGCGGCTTGCATGGCGGCGCCGGCTTCGGCGGGCAGCGAGTTCTGAAGTTGACCGAGAATTTCGACGCGCTTGATCGAGTCGATCCCCAGTTCGGCTTCCAGATCCTGGTCCAGGCCCAGCATGTCCTCCGGGTAACCCGTGAGCTCAGCGACGATGCTCAGCACCAGCGGTTGTACATCGACCGTCGCTGCGGAAGCACTGTTGGCGGGCGTAGCGGCAGCACCTGCCGCCAGGCCCGGCAACTGGCCGAGCTCGGCCTGGATCGCCGCCAGCGTCCGGGCCTGAGTGAAGCGCTCCATGGCATCCTGCATTGCCGTGGCGGCTTGCGCGGGCAAACTTTTCTGCACGCTGCCCAGCACCTCGACCCGCTTGATGGAATCGATACCCAGCTCGGCTTCCATGTCTTGGTCCATGCCGAGCATGTCCTCCGGATAGCCGGTGAGCTCGGCCACGGTGGACAACAGCAAGGCACGGGTGTCGAGTGCAGCGGTCGTCGCGGGTGCCGAAACGGCTGCCGACGCAGTCGCGCTGGTCTCCGAACCCAGCAGGGTGGTCGCAAGCGTCAGGATGTCCCGCAGACACTTGGCCTGCGTGAAGGATTCCATCTCGGTTGCCATGTCCTCGCCGGCTTGGCCGGGTAAGGACTTTTGTAGAGCCCCGAGAATCTCCACGCGCTTGATCGAATCGACGCCCAGTTCGGCTTCCAGGTCCTGATCGAGATCGAGCATGTCATCGGGGTACCCGGTGCGTTCGGACACGATGCCAAGCAGCAGGCGTTGCAGGTCGTCGGCGGACAGCCCCGGTTGTGGGGACGGCACCGCTGTTGGTGTCATCGCCACGGGTTGCCGAGCGGCCATGACCGGGGCCGCCGCAGCAACGGGCGTTGCCGGCATTGGAGCGGCGGCTGCTGCGGGTGCCATTGCGGGTGGAGTCGCCGCCGCGACGGGCATGGTCTGCGGCGCGGCATCAGCTGCGGGTGCGTTGCCCAGGTATTGCTGGATCACGCGCTCCTGCAGCGACAGGAATTCACGCATGGTCTGCTGGTAGGCAGCCAATGCTTCCACGCCCCCAGCCGGCGCGGCGGCGGCCGGAGCGGATTGCTGCGGCGTGTTCGCTACCGCGACAGGCGCAGCGGCGACGGCGGCAGGCCGCGCCGCGGCTTCGCGCAGTGCCTTCATTTCGGCGACCTTCTGCTCGGCGTCCGCCTTGAGCATGGGCGGCTGCTTGCCCATTCGCAGAATGGGATCGTCCATCGGACGGGCACAGCCACCGGAGAGGTACCAGGTTGTCGGCGACAGCGAGGCCGGTTTGACCAGCTCGGCCAGCCGCTCCAGCTTCACCTTCTCCACGGGGCGGCCCGCAAACAGGGCCGAGGCCTGCATTGGCACACCCTGCGTGAGCAGCTGTCCCAGGCCGGTCAGCAGGCCGCGCAGCCCGCCGCCGTTGCCATCGAGAGCGACGGTTTGGGCGTCGGTGCCGGCCAGCGTCTGGCGGATCATGTTGGAACAGATCGATTTGGGACCGATCTCCAGGAACAGCCGGATGCCCGCTGCATGCATGGCCTGGATTTCGGAGACGAACTCGACTGGGCTGAGCATGTGCCGCTCCAGCCGGGCGTACATTTCTGCGGGATCGGTGGGGTAGGGCTGGCCGGTGGAGTTGGAGTACACCGGGAATGCCGCCGGCTGCATCGTGGCCTTGCGGATGGCCTTGGACAGCGGCTTTTGCGCCGCGGCCACCAACTCGGTGTGAAAGGCGCCGGAGACCGGCAGCACGCGTGTTTGCAGCCCCTGTTCCGTTAGCGCGACCGCTGCCTGGTCGATATCGGCCTTCGGGCCGGAAATCACCGTCTGCGTGGGCGCGTTATGGTTCGCGACACTTAGGCGCGGGAAGGCCTTCAGCGCTGCGACAACCTGTTCGCGCTCGGCCTGCACGGCCGCCATGCCGCCGGGCGTGCCGGTGGCTGATGCTTCTGCCATCACCCGCCCACGCAGCGCCGACAATTTGAGGAAATCGACGTCGTTCAATACGCCCGCCGCAGCCAGTGCCGCATATTCGCCGTAGCTATGGCCGGCGGATGCGCTCGGCTTGATGCCCAGGCGACGCACCAGCGCGGTCATGCCCAGTTCTAGCGCGCCGATCGCGGGCTGGGCAACACGGGTATCCGTCAGGGCGGCGGTTTGCGCCTTGCGCTGCTCGTCCGTAAAAGCGGCGCGGGGCCACATCAGCTTGTCGAGCAGCGTGTCGAGATCGTCCGCCAAGACGTGGTGAGCCCGCGTCAGTGCATCGCGGATGTCGGCAATGAACAGGCCGGCCTCGCGGCCCATGTTGACGTGCTGAGCGCCCTGGCCGGGATAGATGAAACCGACCTGCGGCGCGGCTTCCGGCATACCGGTGGCCACCGAAACGGTCGGGGGCAGGGTGCGCTGGTCGGGGGCGGACAAGGATGCGATCGCCGCTTCCAGCCCCTTGGTCAGCTCGTCGTAGCTGCTCGCGACCACGGTGACGCAGGCCGCCGGCGTCTTTCCTGTCTTGGCGAGCTGCGCATCGGCATCGACGGCCAGCGAGTAGGCCAGATGGCGCAGCGGCAGGTTCGTGCCCTGGCGCAGTGCGGTGACCATGCGCCCCAGCGTTTCGGCCAGCGCAGCGGCATCGGCGGCCCGAAACACGAACAGTTCCTGCGTCCAGTCTTCTGCGCCCACCGGGGCGGCCTGGGTGTCCAGTTCGCCGTCATAGCCTTCAAGCACGGCGTGGAAGTTCGTGCCACCAAAGCCGAATGCGGATACGCCTGCGCGGCGTTTTTCACCCGGCTTGGTCAGCCAGGGCTTGGGTTCGTCGAGCAGATAAACCGGTGAGCTGGGGTCCGCCACCGTGTCGATTGGGTCATCGACCCCGACATGGGCAGGTAGGACGCGGTGATGTAGCGACAATGCGATCTTGATCAGGCCGGTGACACCGGCGGCCGCCTTGGTGTGGCCAACCACCGTCTTGACCGAACCTAGTGAGACGGTTTGGGGCGGTGCGCCCTCGGCCCTTAGCGTGCGGGTAATCGTCTCGGCTTCAGCCTTGTCACCGACCGGTGTTCCGGTGCCGTGTGCTTCGATCATGCCCAGATCGGTCGGGCGGAACCCGGCCTTGGCGTAGGCGCGATCCAGCGCGCGCATCTGACCTTCAGGGCGCGGAGCGGTCATGCCCAAGGCCTTGCCGTCAGACGAGCCGGCTACAGCCTTGATCACCGCGTAAATGCGGTCGCCGTCGCGTTCGGCATCAGCCAGGCGCTTCATGACCAGAACGGCCGCGCCTTCGGAGATCACGATGCCGTTGGCGGCCTTGTCGAAGCTGCGTGCGGTCCCGGTCGGGGAGAGCGCTTGGGTCTTGGAGAAACAGAGATAACCGAACGGACCCTGAACGGTATCCACGCCGCCAGCTAATGCGACATTGGCGCGTCCGGACTCGAGTTCGTCCACGGCCAGACTGACGGCAGCGAGGGACGAGGCGCAGGCCGCATCCACGGTGTAGTTGCGGCCACCAAAGTCCAGGCGATTGGCGACGCGACCCGCCGCCACGTTCTGCAACACGCCAGCGAAGGATTCCTGCGTCCACTCAGGCAGGCGGTCCCAGACGTCGTCGGAGGGCGCATCCACGAAACGGGGGATTTCGGAGCGAACGCCGTATTGCATGCCGAGATCGCCCACGCCGCCGCCGGCGCCCAGCATGATGCTGGTGTTCTCGCGATCGAAGTCGCCATCCGCGTAGCCGGCGTCGGTCAACGCGCGATGGGTCGCTTCCAGGCAGAGCAGCTGCATCGGGTCGATGGACTTCATCGACTTGGGCGGAATGCCGAAAGTCAGGGGATCGAAGACAATCTCGTCGAGAAAGCCGCCCCACTTCGAATAGACCTTGTCGCGAGCGGTCTTGTCCGGGTCGTAGTACATCTCCCAATCCCAGCGGGTCTTGGGCACGACATCGGTGACTTTCCGTTTGTTGAGGACGATGTTCCAGAAGTCCTCGGCTTGCTCGGCCTTGGGCAGCAAAGTGCCGATACCGACAATTGCGATGTCGGAGGGCTTGGCGAATGCGCTGCGTTCCGTGCGCTCCAGGTGCCAGGCTGCCAAACGCTCGGTCGCGGCCGTCGAAACCGACTCGTGCAACGCCTCGATGGTCTGCACGCTGTCGGCCAAGGTAGCGACCTGACCAATCATGTACATGCCATCGCGATGCTGGTCCGCATCCTCGATCCGGACAATCTGGCCGGAGCCATCGCGGTTCACGCCCTTGCTGGCGATGCGTAAGCGACCGAGGTTCAGGTCTTCCAGGACTTCCGATATTTCGCTGGCAGGCGCGCCCTTGGCGATCATGCTGCGCCGCGTATCGAAGAACTCGCGCGCAAACGCCGTGTCGGCGCAGCGACTGGCATGCCCGGGGCCGGTGGCCAGACTCACGGTGCGCTTGCAGGCAACGGCTTCGGATTGGAAGCCGGACACGATCGCGCCGGATTCCACGATGTCCTGGGTGAACAGATAGGCCGAACCCATCAGCACACCGACCTTCATGCCGCGTTCGGCCAGCGGAGCGGCCATCGCGGCGACCATCGCACTGGACAGCGAGTCATTGATGCCGCCAGCGAAGAGCACGTGAACATTCGCAGCGTCGGCGGGTTTCACCTGGTCCAGCAGCACGCGAATCATCTGCTCCCACAGCGGGAAGCTGGCGATGGGGCCGATATGCCCGCCGCATTCCCGGCCTTCGAATACAAAGCGTCGGGCGCCCTGGTCGAGATACATCTTGAGCAAGGCCGGTGCCGGCGCGTGGATGTATGCGGGAATGCCTTCGGATTCGAAATGCGCAGCCTGATCCGGGCGGCCGCCGGCGATCAGCGCGTAGGTGGGCTTGCAGGCCAGAACCGCCTTGATCTGTTCTTCCCGCAGTTTCTGAGGAACGAACCCTAATAGCCCGATTCCCCAGGGTTTATCTCCAATCGAGTCGCGTGTTTCTTCGAGCAGGGACTGCACCTGCTCGCCGCGCATCAAGGCGAGGGCGAGCATTGGTAGGCCACCACCTTCGGCCACCTTGACGGCGAAGGCGGCGGAGTCGGATACACGGGTCATCGGGCCTTGCACCACCGGGTAACGGGTGCCATGTGAAGCGGCCAGCGGTGCCTCGGGAGACAAGGCCGCCTGGGTCGCGGCCAGTTCGATGTTCGCCTGAGATTGCTTGCGCATGGCCTGGATCAGGCGGCCGACGGTCTTGAATTGGGTCAGGCCGTTGGCGACACCGATGCCCTGACCGATCGGCGCTAGCTGGTCGGTTTCGTCCCAGCCGATCAGCGCGCGAGCCTTCGCTGGCCAGCCCTGCGCGGCCGCGGGGTCGGTTTCAGCGGCCTGTTCCAGCGACTCGGCATCGGTCCAGAGGGTATGGCGGGGACCACCAAATACGCGGGCGGTCACCGTGAGGTGCTCCCCCAGCAGCCGAGTTTCGCCGCCGTTCAGGCGTGCCAGCGCGTCACGCCGTTCTCTGCTCAGCGGTGACTCACGCAGCAGCAGGCACTGATCGTCAAGCACGACGCCGGCCGCGCCCGCCAGGCGACAGGCGGCCGCCGTGTTCAGTCCGACGCCGCCACGAATGTACAGGGGGCGCTTGGTCTGCTTGCGCGCTTTTTGCAGCAGGATGTAAGCCGTATCGTCGCCGACGAAGCCCGGCGCCTCATGCCCCTTGAGCACGTAACCATCCGGTTCGCTGGTGCAGCTCTCCAGCTGTTCCGCGGCGTTGATCTCAATCCAGACCCGTTCGGCCCCGGCGCTACGCATCTGCACCAGCGTCTGGCAGGTCTGCTGCACGTCGCCATGAATCAGAACGACCGAGAGCGCGCGAGGGCGGGCGGCTGCTAGCAACTCGGCCGCCAGATCAGCCTGTTCGGGCAGGATTCTCAGGCCCAGCGAGCCATCGGTCGCGTCCAATGCCCGGTTCAGGTCGTTCCGAATGGCGCTCGCGTCGCGGCAGAATTCGGCGTCAATCAGGCCAATACCCCCGGCGCGCGCGGCGGAAACCGCGATCGCAGGATGATCAAATCCGGCGGGGCTCAGGCAGAGAATGTCGAATGTGGTTTGAGTCATGGTTACGACCTCAGGCCCGATTGAGGGCGGCGGGCTGGAAACGGAGAAGTGAGAACGCTGATGCCGGCGGCCATTGATGGAAGGCGGGTATCACGCGGATTCCTGAACAGAGGATTCGTTGGCGGCCAGCGGATGCGCACGCGGCATCATCTGGCGGAAGTGCATGGCGAAATCGCGTTGCCGAATGCGGGTTTCCCGATCCGGCAAGCTGAACAGCGGCTTTAACAAGGCGCGAACCCGCGAGGCGGTTTCGCGCAGGGCGGCGTCATCTCCGCGATCAAGCAAGGCCGCCAGTCCGGGATCACGTCGAATCAGGGAGTCGTCAAAGCGCAGCGCGGCCTGGAACGCGTTCAGGGCATCGCGGTTCCGGCCCATGCCGAACAGGATCAAACCGTGACGTTGGTGCACGGCGTGGTTGCGGATCCGCCGCTGTAGCACGTCATCGAGCGCTGCCAGTGCGTCCTGGTATCGCGCCTGATCGATCAGTGTGTCCGACAAGCCATAACGCGCCCGTTCGAATCGGGGCTGCAGCGAGAGCGCTTTTTCATACGCGGTTTCGGCCTCGGTGGGACGGTCGAGCAAACGGTAGACATCACCGGCCAGTGCATGGAAGCGAGCAGGCCGGGGCGCATGCTCGGCGGCGGCCTCGAACACCTTGACCGCGTCTTTGAGTTTCCCCGCCGCGGCCAGCGTCCGGCCCAGGCGCTGGCGGGCGATCAGGGACTCGGGGCGATCCTTGACCACGGCCTTGAGCAGGCGGATTGCCTTGCGAATCCGGCCGTCGTCGAGATAGAGGTCAGCCAGGATGAGTCGTGCGGCGATGTGTCGCGGACGGATGTCCAGGGTGTCCTTAAGGGCTGTTTCTGCCGCATCCAGGTCGTTGGCTTCGATCGCCAGCAGGCCCAGCATCAGCTGACCACCGGCCAGATTGGGGTCCATCGCCAGTGCCGCGTCGACATGTTCGCGGGCCTTGGCGTGGTCATCCTGGTCGTAGTGGATGCGGCCGATCTGAAGCCGTGCGGGCGCCAGCCTCGGATTGATCGCGAGTGCTGCCTCGCAGGCTTCGAGCGCTTCATCGAAACGTTTGCCGTGGGCGAAGATGATGCCGAGCAATAGCTGACCAAACGCGAAACGGGGTTGTTCGTCCAGCCGCTCGCGGATGACGGCTTCGGCCCGGTCGAGTTCGCCGGCCCGAACAAACCCCGAAATCTCGCGGACCAGCATGAGCGAGGTCTCGTCGGTCGGGGTCTCGAAATCGTCGTCGATCGGCATGTTCCACGGATGGATTTAGGTACGACGCTAGTCAAGCGCGTGGGACAGAGTTCCAACAATGGGAAATTTCTGACAGAGTCGTAGGACGGCCAACGAAGGCATTGACAGCTTGAAGGAGATTCGCTGTTTAGGATTTGGAAACAGCGCTTAATGTGTCGACAAACTGAGTCGATGTCCCTCTTAA
>NZ_CAXRDQ010000037.1:0-9506 GCF_964229365.1 Abyssibacter sp.
AAGTGCCAGTGCGGTGAGGCAGCGCGCGCAGTGCTCGCTGCCGGTGTCGGCGGCGATCTGCTGATCGGGCAGGATTAGCGACCAGCTCAGCCCGCGCTCGGCGGCATCCAGCACCCAGCGCGCCAGTTGCGAGACTCGCAACTCCGGATCCGGGTCGGTCAGGCGATCGAAATTCAGCACGATTTCGTCGCGCCGGGCCTGTGCGAATTGTTTGACCACCAGCTCGCCGCTGCGGGCGCTGACCTTCCAGTGAATGGAGCTCAGCGCGTCGCCGCGGTGGTAATCGCGCACGCCGGCGAAGTCGTCGTTGCCAGGCTGCGAGGCCGCGGTCTCGAAGCCTTCATCGCCGTCCAGCGCGTCGGGGAGCGTCGGCCCCAGCGGTTTCGGGTAGGCGATACCGCTCTGATCCAGCTCGACCCAGGTCCAGGCGTAGAACAGACCCAGCGGAAACCGGGATGAGACGGCAAAGCGCGGCGCGCGCACACGACCGCGGCGGCTGGTCTTCACATCCAGCCCTGTCGTCGCCTCGCCGTCGGCGGGCACGTCGGTCCAGTGATCGCCCCAGTCGCCCTGCTTGAGGGTTAGCGCAATCACATGTCGCGAACGGCGGCTGGGATTGCTCAACGCGACTGCGAACCGCATGGTCTCGCCCGCAAAGACCGGGACACCGCCGCGGCTGGACAGCTGCAAATTCACCAGATTGCCGTGGGTGTGATGCATACAGACCAGACCCAGCCCGGCGAGCAGAAAGCTCAGCGCAAAGCCCAGGCTGTTGGAGTAGTTCATCGCGCCGAGCAGCAATGCGAAGGTCATCACCGCGAAGATCGTGCCCTGCCGCGTGGGCAGGATGTAGATGCGCTGACGCCGGATCGTCACCGGACCCGGCAGGCGCTGGACACGGGTCAGCACCCAGCGTTCGATGCGCGCGTTGATGCTGCGCAGCGGATGCAGAACGCCCCGCAGGGCGGTGGTCATCATCAGGGAATGGCGACGTGCTCGACGATGCCGAGCACGGCTTCGGCGGACAGCGGCCGCCGGTCGGCCGTGCGCAGCCGGTGCGCCACGACGGCAGCGAATACGGCCTGCACGTCTTCTGGTAGCACGTAGTCGCGTGCATCCATGTAGGCCCAGGCCTGTGCGGCTCGCTTCAACGCCAGCCCGGCGCGCGGTGACAGTCCATCGCGCAGCTCGGTGGACGCGCGGGTCGCGCGAATCAGATCCAGCACGTACCGAAGCAGTGCCTCGCTGGTGTTGATTAGCTCGACTTGCCGTTGCACGGCGACCAGCTGCTCTGCCTGGCCAACCGGGGACAGCTCTTCGAGCATGGAGCGGCGGCTACGCCCGGCAAGCAGATCCAGCTCCGCGGCGGCTGAGGGGTAGCCCAACTCCAGCCGCATCATGAATCGGTCGAGCTGCGATTCGGGCAACGGGAAGGTGCCGACCTGTTCGCCCGGATTTTGCGTCGCGATCACAAAGAACGGTGCCGGAAGCGTCCGCGTGACGCCATCGATCGTGACCTGGCCTTCCTCCATGGCTTCGAGCAAGGCGCTTTGCGTTTTCGGGCTGGCACGGTTGACCTCATCCGCCAGCACCAGCTGAGAGAACACGGGGCCGGGGTGATACACGAACCCGGTATCGGCGCCTTCGAACACCGAAACGCCCAGAATGTCGGCGGGCAGCAAATCACTGGTGAACTGCACGCGGCTGAACTCCAGGCCGAACAACCGGGCCAAGGTGTGCGCAAGCGTGGTCTTGCCCATGCCAGGCACGTCGTCGATTAGCAGATGGCCGCCCGCGATCAGGCAGGCCGTCGCCAGCTTGAGCTGGTGCTGCTTGCCAACAATGATTTCATTCGCGCGTTGCTGCATGGATTGCAGCAGTGCCACGCCGCCTGCACGGGATTGCGGATTCACGTCGTCCAATGTTGTCTCTGTAGCAGCGTCAGCGGGTTCCCAAGCCTAACCGAGCCATCTCCGCTTCGCTAAACGTTTACACCGAATGGTGGCAATGGCGTTAAGCTGAGGATGAACGCGAGTTCCGAACGAGGGAAGTGATGTCCAGTCTCCGAGAATGCCGCCGAGCCATGCACCATGCCGCCGACTACGGTGGTTGGGCCGAGGCCGCGCAGCGTCTCGACGAGCTGACCGGTGGCGATGCCTGGAAGGCGTCGGACGAATCGCCCCTTTACGACTTTCGCATGGTTCGGGCGCGGCTGCGGCAGATCCGCCGTCTTCGCGAGCGCAACGACGTGCCCGGCCTGATGCACGAATTGCGGCAGGGGCTGCACTGGAATATCGGGGGCATTGGTAGCCCCGGCATTTATGCGCAGACCTTTATCGGCACCAAGCGACTGGTGTCCGACTACATCGACGAGGTTTGCCGCTCGCTGGAGTATCTCGCAGGCCTGAGTCGGCCCAGCGATCATGCCCAGCGGCTGAAGTTCTTCGAGGAAACGGCGCTGTCGTTTGGCCGCACCGGCCTGATGTTGTCCGGCGGCGCGACGCTGGGCCTGTTTCACATCGGGGTGATCAAGACCTTGTGGGAGCACAATGCGTTGCCCCGGGTGATTTCCGGTTCCAGTGCCGGGTCGGTGGTCGCGGCCACGTTGGGTACGCACACCGACGACGAGATCGAGTCCATATTCGATGCCGACATGGCGCGCTTCGGCTTCTGGCGCGGCCTGGGGCTCGGTTCGATCATCAAGCGGCGGGCGCTGATGGATCAGGCGCAGGTGCGGCGTGGCATTCAGCATTTCGTATCGGACATGACCTTCGAAGAGTCGTACCGGCGCACCGGCCGGGTCGTCAACGTCACCGTGTCACCGGCGAACACCACGCAGTCGCCGAAGCTGCTCAATCATGTGACCTTCCCCCACCTTTGCCTGCGTGAGGCGGTGCTGGCTTCCTGCGCCGTGCCGGTGGTGTTTGAACCGGTGCTGCTTTATCAGCGTGATCATCACGGTGCCAAGGTGCCGTTTCTACCCAATGTGAAATGGGTGGATGGCTCGATGAAGAGTGATCTGCCGCGGCTGCGGCTGCGCCGTCTGCACAACGTCAATCACTTCATCGTCAGCCAGACGAATCCGCATGTCGTGCCGTTCATGGCCCTGCGCGGTTCGCGCTCGCGGGGCGGTCGCACCGGCGTACTGCGGGCTTATGCGCTGGAAGCATTGAAGGAGCAGACCAAGTTGATGGCCGGGCTGGGGCGTGATTTGTCGCCGCCGGGCATGCTGCGCAAGCGGCTGGATACGCTGCATGGTCTGCTGGAACAGGAGTACCGGGGCAATATCACCATCCTTCCCTCGTTCCGGCTGCGTCAGTTTCGTCAGATGCTGTCGAATCCAAGCCTCGAAGCCACGCGCAAGATGATTCTGGCGGGCGAGCGGGCCACCTGGCCGAAGCTGTCGATGATCCTGCATCAGACGCGGATTTCGCAGACCCTGGACGCCTGTCTGCGACAGGTGCAGGCAGGTCGAAGCACCGACGGCGACGAGCGCATGCATCTGGCCCAGCTCAAGGCTGGGTAGGCCGGT
Source organism: Abyssibacter sp. (assembly GCF_964229365.1). Taxonomy (NCBI): domain Bacteria; kingdom Pseudomonadati; phylum Pseudomonadota; class Gammaproteobacteria; order Chromatiales; family Oceanococcaceae; genus Abyssibacter; species Abyssibacter sp. The sequence continues at coordinate 3,533 of NZ_CAXRDQ010000037.1, forward strand.
CGGGCGAGCCAACGGGAACCCGCCCGTGGCTGGTCGCTAAAGACCCTCGAGACGCCGGAGATAGACCTGATCCGGTTCCGGGTCTGCTGGCCGCGTTCGCCAGACTACAAGCACGTTGTCGGCAGCGGTCTCGACCCTGGCTTCGACGGCCTGCGTCGCCGCGCTACCCGATGGGTTCACCAGCATCGGTTCCCCGACAGCGCCGCCGGCTGCATCGAAAAACTGCGTGTAGACCCCTCTGGCGAAGTCAGGGGACGATGCCGATGGAACAAAGGTCCAGACGTGGGCGCCGCTTGTGAACAACCCGACACCGGGAGAGTTCACGGTTTGGACGCTGGCCGTGTTGATGGCCCCGCCGGCATTGTCGTAGGCCTGGACGAGACTGGTGCGCGTGTCGCGCTCCTGCCAGGTCACCGCATAGCGTGTGTCATTGGCGCTGACGCTGGCGACGACGGCCTCGTCCGGAATATCCGCGACCAAGGTTTGTGCCGCGGCGAAGCCCTCGCCGGCATAGCGGCGCACACGCAGCTCGCTGGCCGATACGCCGTAGCGCGAAAACTGTCCGATCGTCCTGGACCAAGCCACCAGCAGGGTGCCATCCGGCGCATAGGCCAACCGTGGTTCGGTCACAAAACCGGTGCCGACCGGGGGCACTTCCACCTGGCTGAAGAACGGAATCTCGACCTGCGCGCTGGCTGCGATCGCCACCTGCGTTGGCAATCTCAGCTCGCGACTCAGCGTATCAAGCTGGCGCATCAGGATCTGCGAGGTGAACGGCGCTGCTGTGATCACGCCAGTCCCTCCGATGGGCGTCGGGATTCCCGCGCCGGCTGCGGCAGCCGCCAGCTGTCCCCACGCCACGGTGACGGTGCCGTCGGGGCCTGCGCTGACCACCGGTAGCGCGCTCAATCCGTAGGCCACTCCGAAGGTCACTTGCGGCAATTTGACGATTCGTACAGGTTGACCAATGGCCTCGCCGCTGGCGCTGAACTCCTGCAGCAGCACTTCGGTCGATGCCCGGAACGCCGCTCTCGGGTTGTGCTCCAGCACATAGAGCAGCCAGAACCGCGTGCTTTGCGCGGACATGGCGACACTGCCGTGGTAGATGTCCTGAAGCTCGGAGTTGGTGCCGACGACGCTAACCAACAACTGGGGCGTGGTGTCTCGCTCCCCATCCGCCGAGAAGAATCGCCCATAAATGGACCCGCCTTGCCCGAGCGAAGAGTCGCGCGTCTGTGCAATGACGACGGCATCGCCTGCCGTATTGGATGCTGAATCGATTGCGACGACGGCGGCAGGGTGACCGAAACCGGGCGGGAAAAAGGCTTCGACCGGTTGTAGTGGGTCTCCGGGGGCCGCAAAGGCATGGGTCGCGAACAGGGTGGTCAGGCCGACCAGGCTCAAAGCGGTCCGGTGGCGCAGTAGAGTGAATCCGTTCATATGTCCGCCCTGGGTTCAGATGCATGAACCCCGCGAGCACACTAGCGCAGGCTTGGCGGTCTTGCGTGTAGGAAATTAACGACGGCGCTTGTAATCGCCTTCGATCACGACGGGCTGTTCCAGATCCGGACGCGCCGTAGCCAGCGAGTCGATGCTTCGCTTCGCCAGTCGGCCACGTAACTTGGGAAACAGCATCGAAAACCCGATTGCGTCGGTAAAAAAACCGGGCGTCATCAGCAGTACGCCGGCCAGCAACAGCATGACGCCTTCGACCATTTCCACCGCGGGCAAGCGACCTTCGACCTGCGCCATCTGAATTCGGCGGATGGTCGTCAGGCCCTGGCGCCGGGCGACCGTGGTGCCGACCACGGCCGTTAACACCACCAGCGCGATGGTTGGCACGGCGCCGATAAACCCACCGACCTTGATCAGAAACCAGGTCTCGGCGAGCGGAATGATGAACAGCAGAAGGAAGATACGTGAGCCCATGGCGGGTTGACCCTATAAGGAGGCGATCCGTTCCCGCTGGCCCTGTAACTCCTCCAGCGTCCTGCGGTGGCTGTCCAGGCGTACGCGCTCCTGGTTCACCACCGCCTCGGGTGCGCGGCTGACGAAGCCTTCGTTGCCCAGCTTTGCCTCTGCGCGCTGGACATCGGCCTGGGTCTGCGTGATCTGCTTGTCCAGGCGCGCCAGCTCGGCATTCTTGTCGATGAGGCCGGCCATCGGCACGAGGATGCGCATGTCACCGAGCAGGGAGAGTGCGGATTCAGGTGCGGCCTCGTCGTCTTCCAGCACGCGGATGGTTTCGGTGCGCGCCAGGAAGGCGATCAGCGTGTCGAAGCGGCCGAGTCGCTCACGGTCATCTGCCGTTGCATGCTCCAGTAACACCGGAATTGGTTTGCTGGGCGGGATGTCCATCTCACCGCGAATGCGGCGCACGCCGAGGATGAAGGCCTGCAGCCAGGCGACGTCGGCCTCGGCGGCGGCATCCTGCTTGTCTGCATCGGCCTTCGGCCAGCGGGTCAGCGCGATCGAGCGGCCATCGGCGCCAGCAAGTGGTGCGACCTTCTGCCAGATTTCTTCGGTGATGAACGGCATCAGCGGATGCATCAACCGCAGCAGTGTTTCCAGTACCCGCACCAGCGTCCGGCGTGTTCCACGCTGTGCTGCCGCATCGGCGCCGCCCGTCAGCACCGGCTTGGACAGCTCCAGGTACCAGTCGCAGTACTCGTTCCAGGTGAAGTCGTACAGCGCCTGCGCGGCCAGATCGAAGCGGTAGGCATCGAGGTGGTTCGACACCCTGCGCTCGGTGTCCTGCAGGCGGGAGACGATCCAGCGGTCGGCGGCTGACAGCGTGACAACATCGTGCGGATTCAGGCCGGTGTCCTGATCCTCCGTGTTCATCAGCACGTAGCGTGCGGCGTTCCAGAGCTTGTTGCAGAAGTTGCGATAGCCCGCCACCCGGCCCAGGTCGAAACGGATGTCTCGCCCGGTGGAGGCCAGCGCCGCAAAGGTGAACCGCACGGCATCGGTGCCGAAGGCGGGGATCCCGTCCGGAAAATCCTTGCGGGTGGATTTCTCGATGGCCTTGGCTTTCTTGGGCTGCATCAGGCCGGCCGTGCGCTTGGTTACGAGGGCGTCCAGATCGATGCCGTCGATCAGGTCCACCGGGTCGATGACATTGCCCTTGGACTTCGACTGTTTCTGCCCCTCGGCATCGCGGATCAGGCCGGTGATGTAGATGTCCCGAAATGGCACGTCACCGGCGAACTTCATGCCCATCATGATCATCCGGGCGACCCAGAAGAAGATGATGTCGAAGCCGGTGACGAGCACGGCCGTGGGGTAGAAGGCTTTCAATTCGGGCGTCTGCTCGGGCCAGCCCAGCGTGGTGAACGGCCACAATGCGGAGGAGAACCAGGTATCGAGCACGTCGTCGTCCTGGCGCAGGCGAGGCTCTGTTTCGCTGCCGTGCTCGGCATGCCAGCGCTGGCGCGCTTCGGCTTCGGTGCGGCCGACAACAATCTGCCCGTCATCGTCATACCAGGCGGGTACGCGGTGGCCCCACCAGAGCTGACGACTGATACACCAGTCCTCGATATTGCGCATCCACTGGTAATAGGTGTTCTTCCAATTGTCCGGCACGAAGCGGATGTGTCCGGACTCCACGGCCTCGATGGCCGGTTCGGCCAATGGGCCGGTTTTCACGAACCACTGGTCGGTGAGGTACGGCTCCAGCACCTCGCCGGTGCGGTCGCCGCGCGGCACCATCAACTTGTGGTCGTCGATACGTTCCAGCAGGCCGGCAGCGTCGAGGTCGGCGACGATCCGCTGGCGGGCATCGAAGCGGGAGAGGCCGCGGTAGGCCTCCGGTGCGTCGGCGTTGATGCAGGCATCGTCGTCGAAGATGTTCAGCAGCGTCAGCGAGTGGCGCTGGCCCATCGCATAGTCATTAAAATCGTGCGCCGGCGTGATCTTGACGCAGCCGGTGCCAAACTCGGGGTCGACGTAATCGTCGGCGATCACCGGAATCCGGCGACCGGTTAGTGGCAGGTCCAGCGTCTGCCCCACCAGATCCTGATAGCGCTCGTCCTCCGGATGTACGGCCACCGCCATGTCGCCCAGCATGGTTTCAGGCCGGGTCGTGGCCACGATGACATGGCCCTTGCCGTCCGTGCGCGGGTAGCGCAGGTGCCATAGGTGGCCCTGTTCTTCCTGGGACTCGACCTCAAGATCGGAGACTGCGGTCTTGAGCACGGGATCCCAGTTGACCAGGCGCGTGCCGCGGTAGATCAGCCCCTCGTCATAGAGACGGACGAAGACTTCAGTCACCGCCTTGGACAGTCCTTCGTCCATGGTGAAGCGCTCGCGCGACCAGTCCACGGAACTGCCCATGCGCCGCATCTGCCGGGTGATATTGTCACCGGACTCGGCTTTCCAGTCCCAGATCTTGTCGACAAAGGCTTCGCGGCCCAGATCGTGGCGCGAGACTCCTTCGGCGGCGAGGCGGCGTTCGACCACCATCTGCGTCGCGATGCCCGCGTGATCCGTGCCCGGCTGCCACAAGGTGTTGTCGCCGCGCATCCGGTGGTAGCGCGTCAGCGCATCCATGATGGTGTGCTGGAAGGCATGCCCCATGTGCAGGCTGCCCGTAACATTCGGCGGCGGAATGACAATGCAGTAGGCATCGCGGTCGGCGTCGAGCCGGGCATTGAAATCGCCGGCGTCCTCCCAGGTCTGGTACCACCGGGGTTCGATTTCTGACGGGTCGTAGGTCTTATCCATCTACGTCTTGATAGGTGTCGAGTGGGTAACCGCGATCGCGGTAGAACTGGAACCGCTGTCGACCAGCAGTCTTGAGTGAATCTTCGGCCGGGATGATCTCGGCCACGCGCTCGAAGCGACTGAAGAACAGTGGCACATCCGGCGCCAGGTTGATCAGCACATCGTGCCGGTTCTCCGGCGGTTCACCATGGCCCAGCAGCACGGGCGTGTCGGCTGAATCATTCGCCCCCAACACATCGTGGGGAACGAACGCGCCAGGGAGGTAGGTCCATAGCGATTCGTCCAATTGCTGCACCGCCTGCTCATCGGCCGCATGAACATAGACTGACTGACCGCGCTGGTAGAGCTGCTGGCAGAGCCGGCAGAGGAACGCCTGTGGTTCTGCTGCCCGAAGTATGTAGAAGCCGATTCGTGTCATGGGCCGTGTGGTCGGCGCGGCGGCTGCCTGTGACAGCGCGAGGGCGGGCAAGATTAGCGCAGGCGCTGCATTGCGTCATGCCCGATCGGCAAGCGCCCCAACAAAAAAGGCCGGCAGCGCAACTGCCGGCCTCGCATCAGCAGCCTTGGACGATCAGGCCGCCTGCTGCTTTTCCAGACGGTCGAGCAGGAACTGCACCAGCAGACCAACGGGGCGACCGGTCGAGCCCTTGGTCGCGCCGCCACTGGTCCAGGCCGTGCCGGCGATGTCCAGATGCGCCCAGCGCTGCTTGCGCATGAAGCGGTGCAGGAAGCTGGCGGCGGTGATCGCACCGGCTCCCGGCCCACCGATGTTGGCGACGTCGGCAAACGGGCTTTTGAGCTGCTTTTGGTAGTCCTCCCACAGCGGCATCTCCCAGGCGCGATCGACGATCGATTCGCCGGCGTTGAGCAATGCCTTGGCCAACGATGATTGGTTCGAGAACAGGCCGGTGGCGTGGGCACCCAGCGCGACCACGCAGGCACCCGTTAGCGTGGCCATGTCGACGATCACGTCGGCGTCGTAATTCCGCTCGGCGTAGGTCAGCGCGTCACAGAGGATCAGCCGGCCCTCGGCATCGGTGTTCAGCACCTCGATGGTGATGCCCGACATGCTGGTGACGATGTCGCCCGGCTTGTTGGCGTCGCCATCCGGCAGGTTTTCGGAGCTGGGCACGATACCCACGACATTCATGGGCAGTTCCAGCTCGGCCAGTGCATGCATGGCACCGAAGACGGATGCGCCGCCGCACATGTCGTACTTCATCTCGTCCAGCTTGGGGCCGGGCTTAAT
>NZ_CAXRDQ010000038.1:0-34601 GCF_964229365.1 Abyssibacter sp.
AATCAGACCACGGCGACCGGCGAACTACGTCTGGTCGATGGCGCCTACAAGGCCTATGGGCAGAATCTGGATATCCGCCGGGGTCGGCTGATCTTCGCCGGCGGGCCGATCATCGAGCCGGGGTTGGACGTGAAAGCCTCGCGCTACCCGGCTGAGGATATCGAGGTTGGGGTTCGGGTTCGTGGCCCCTTGAGCCAGCCGGAGTTCGAGTTGTACTCCGACCCGACGATGCAGCAGCAGGAGCAACTGTCGTATCTGGTGCTGGGTCGCTCCATGGACCGCAAGTCGGGCGCCAGTGGCACCGAACAGGCGGCGCTGGCCAATGCAGCGTTGGCGCTAGGTCTCAAGGGTGGCGGTTTTCTCGCAAACACCCTGCAGGACAAGGTCGGGCTGGACGAGATCAGCATCGGCGCCCAGGCCGGGGAGTCCAACGACCAGGCCGCGCTGGTCCTGGGCAAGTATCTGTCGCCCAAGCTGTACGTGAGCTATGGCGTGGCGCTGTTCAAACCGGGGCAGAGCTTCCGCCTGCGTTATCTGCTGTCGGACAAGTGGACGCTCAAGACCGAGACCGGAACCCAGACCGGCGGCGATCTGATCTACACCATCGAACGGGACTGATTCGCAGATCCGAAGGCAAGCGTGAACGCCCCGGTTCCGCCGGCGGGCAGCGGCGTACACTTTCATCTCGTCCCGCGCACAAGAGGTTTGCACGTGCACGCCCTGATCACCGGTGGCACCGGCTTTATCGGACATGCATTGATCCTCGAACTGCTGGCCACCGGCTGGCGGTTAACCGTGCTCACGCGTAGTCCCGAGGCCGCCACGCAGTCCCTGCCGGCCGCGGTTCGCTGCGTGTCCGAACTGGATCGCATTCAGTCGCCCGTAGACGCTGTCGTCAATCTCGCCGGCGAGAGTCTGGCTGCCGGCCGCTGGAACGCCCGACGCAAACGGGCATTTTTCGATAGCCGGGTGATGCTGACCAAGGCGCTGGTCGAGTGGATGGGGCGACAGGCAACGCCGCCGTCGGTGCTCATCTCCGGGTCCGCTGTCGGGTATTACGGCGCACAGGGCAATACCCCGCTGGACGAAGCGGCCGATCCGGTGGACGAGTACCAGCACCGGCTCTGCCGAGACTGGGAAGCGGCGGCGCAGAGGGCCCAGGGACTGGGTTCCCGCGTTGTGCGACTGCGCATCGGCGTCGTGCTGGATCAGCATGGAGGCGCGTTGCAGGCGATGCTGCCGCCGTTTCGCTGGGGTCTGGGTGGCTGGCTGGGGCATGGCCGCCAGTGGATGTCGTGGATTCATCGCAAGGATCTCGTTGCCTTAATCCAGCTGGGCTTGTCCGATCCACAGTTCAACGGCGCGGTGAATGCAGTCGCGCCGACGCCGGTGACCAACCGGCATTTTTCCAAGGCGCTGGGTGCCGCGTTGCACCGCCCGGTGGTTTTTCCGGTTCCGGCCTTCGCGCTCAAGCTCATGGTCGGCGAGATGGCGCACTTGCTGCTAACCGGTCAGCGCGTCGTGCCGGTCGCGGCATCCAAGGCCGGCTTCGATTACGAATTCGACACTGTGGAAGCGGCGTTCGCCGATATCTTTGGCTAAGCTGCCAATCCTGAATTGCGGAGACTGAGCATGAACCGATTCCTGTATCTCCTCGCCGTGGCGACCCTGGCGGCTTGTGGTGGTGGCGGCAGTTCAGGGCCATCCGATTGCGGCGTCGTGGGCCAGAACAGCTACGTCTACGATGAGCTTCGAGACAGCTATCTCTGGGCTGACTTTGTTGCGGACGGCGCCGACCCCGCGGATTACGCATCGCCGTCGGCGTTGCTGCAGGATTTAAAGCACTCCCTGGACCAGACCCGGTTCGGCGGCAGCTACAGCTACGTGGCTGACCAGGCCGAGTTCACGTCGTTGCTCAACGAGGGCGAGTTCACCGGCCTGGGCGTTCGTCTGGGGTTCACCGATGCCGATGAACTCACCGCCCTGCTGGTGTTCAGCGGCAGCCCGGCAGCCAACGCCGGCCTCGAGCGAGGTACACGCATTCTGCGTATTGATGGGCAGGTGCCGTCGTCCGACCCTGACCAACCGAATTATTTCGACAGCCTGCTGGGCGCCGATGAGGCTGGCGTGACCGTGGAACTGGAGATTCAGGACCCGGATGCCGCTCAGTCCCGCGTTGTCAGCGTGACCAAGGCCGTCGTCACGATTGACAGCGTGCAAAACGCCCAGGTTTTCGAAACCCCGGGTGGCATGACGGTGGGTTACCTGCTGTTCACCAATTTCTTCACCGAGATCTCGCGAGATGCGCTGCGTGATGCGTTCAGCGATTTCAGCGCCGCGGGTGTGGACGAGTTGATTGTTGACCTGCGCTACAACGGCGGCGGCAGTGTCCGGACGTCCACCGTGCTCGGCAGCCTGATCGCCGGAGGCCCGGTGATCAACAGCGGGAACAACGAGATCTTCACCGACGCGACCGCGAACGATGACCACCCGGAGCTCGGTTTTATCGAACGCTTCTTCGACGAGACGCAGGCGCTGGATCTCGGTCGTGTCGTGGTTATCGGAACCCAGTCCACCGCGTCGGCCAGCGAGTTGGTGATCAACGGTCTTGAACCGTTTCTGGATGTGGTGCTGGTCGGCAGCACAACCTTTGGCAAGCCGGTCGGTCAGCACCCCATGGACTTCTGCGACAAGACTTTGGTCGCCGTGACGTTCCAGACGCTCAACGCTGACGGTCAGGGCGATTATTTTGATGGCATCGCGCCCGATTGCGTTGCTGACGATGATTGGTCAGAACCGCTGAGCTTGGATGCCAATGCCGGCAACGAGGCGTCGATTCAAACCGCACTGGACGTGATCACCACCGGGCAATGCCCGGCGGTAACCAAGCGCGGATCATCTTCGCGTAGCGAGTATCTGAGCGGCGTGCGCGGGCTGATCGGGGCGCACTAATGCTCCCGGGCCGCGTGGTCGCATCAGCTTGGCACCGCTTCGAGCATGACCAGCAGCGCCACCATTGCAGTCGCGGTGACGACTGCGCGCAGTCGCAGGTACCACCAGGGCCAGGCGTGACGCCGGCCCCAGTTGATGTCGGAGAACAGGGTTGCTGCGAACGCGGTAACTAACACGGCGAGCGCAGGAACCGGCCCGACGAGCCAGGCAGGCCAGATGACGAATGGCGGAATGGCGGAGGTCAGATACCGACGGCGGGTGCGCAGTCCCCGCGCATTGACGGCGCCGCCCCATTGCGCGCCGGAGATAAACGCGAGCATCAACACGGCATAGGCAAGCGTCGCGTCGAACAGATGCGGCCCGACCAGGCCGATTTGCAGATGGCTTCCCAGCGCGCCTAGCAGCAACGGCGCCAGGCTCGCCAGACCCAGAGCCCAGGCCAGTCTGGAGCCGGGATTGAGCAGCGGATGGGCGAGCAGCTCGGGCTCGCCGCCGATACAGCGGCCGTGGACGAAGATCAGCGGCAACTGGGCCCAACCACTGCGCTCGCGCAGCATCTCAAAGCTGGCTCGATGCTCGGCGCTGCCCATGCCAAGGATGACAATCCGAAAATCCACGGCGACCAGGCCCAGCCGTCGTTCCAGCGTTCGGGTGTCGGTCAGCTTGGAGGCGATGATCACCACGGGCGTGGTGTCGATTAGTGTTTGCAGCGCGTCCGATTGCATGGGCCGGATGATACCGGCCCCACCGGGTCGCGGGCCGGCAGGTGGAAGATCGGTATCAGGACTGACTGCGGATTACGGCACCTGCACCGGTCCAGGGCACTGAAATCCGATCGGATCTCCGGCCAGGGCGTTGGCGAGCGCATTGGCGGCACGCAACGTGTCCGGTTCGGTGTCCATCAGCGATTCGATCACTGAACGGTAGCTCTCGATCACCGGCCCGAGATAGTCGACCGAGATCTTGTCCGCAGTATCCGATGGCGAGTGATGGAACAGTCCGGCACCGGAGATACCCATGGTCGGGATCTGTAGCGCGTAGGCAGCACGCGCCTCACCCGGATTGAGCGAGCCTGCCGCCGACACCGTTAGCACCTGGGTGGCCACGACATCGGCGAAGGCGGCCAGCACCGTGGGTTCCAGGATCAGGTTTTCGGAGATGAACAAGGCCCGTTGCGTGGCGGCCAGGCCGGTTTCCGTGGGCTGGCCGGCGACTTCGATATAGCCCTTGCTCGCCAGACCGGCGCCGAGGTGGATGTAGGCGGCGACTTTCTCCGGGCCCAGGCATTGCAGCACCCGCTCCTGGCCGAAGCCGAAGACTTCATGTCCGCCGGTGAAGGCGAAGACCACCGTGTACGGCAGCGGTCCGTCGCGGGCGACGCGATCGGCGAGGTAGCGCGCCAGGTAGATCAGGCCCCCCACTCCGGGTCCGCGTTCGGAGCCGACCGTGAACCAGCCGTTTACCGGGGTGCCGATCACCAGATAGTTGTCGCGATCAATGCCTGGAAGAAAGCCGTAGCTGTTGTACGAGAACCCGGTGGGGCCCGGAGGTTGCACGGAGGCATCGACCAGCAGATGCGCGGGTTGCCCAACCAGTTCCACCAGCCGATCGCCGTCGAACTCGCCCACGACCACGGTCGGCAAGGGGCGCAGGCCTTCGATGGTGTTGTAGTTCTGCGCCACCAGTTCGTTGGCCGGGCCTTCGATGGCAACAATGGCGCCGACGGCGCCGTTTTCCGCTGCGAAATCCAGCGCCCGTTGCGCGCCAACGGTTTGTGCGTTGAGCGCCTGTGTCGCCGTGAAGATCACGATCTTGCCGCTGAGATCGCCGGCGCGAAGCCGATCCAGCAGCGAGCCGCCGCCCAGGTCAACAAGCTCGCCGGTCACGCCCTCGGGCGGAGAGATGCCCTGGAAATACCAGGGAAAGACGGCCGGTCTGAACGGTTCGCCGTCCGGCGTACTCACGGATAGGGAGTAGTCGACAGGCTTGAAGACGGGGAACGCAAAGGGCTGCTGCTGCACGTTGACGATGCCATCGATGGCACGCAGCTGGTTCGCCGCCCAGTCGTGCACCACATGACCCAGCCCGCTGCCGGTGCGGGGCCCCGGGATGCACTTGTACCACTCGGTTTCGAGGTCGGTGGTCAGGCATTCATCGAAGTTCGCCGGGTCCAGCACCACATCCAGGTATTCCAGCATGTGGGCATAGGACGTCTCCCCGGCTTCCCCCAGAGGAATGCTCGTTGGTGGCGTCGGGTCGGTGGGGTCGGTCGGTCCCACCGGCGGGGTGCTGTCGTCATCTCCGCCGGAACCGCCCACACAGGCGCTGAGCAGCAGACAGGACAGCAACGTTGGGATTAGTAGTCGTTGTAGCAGCACGCTCATCAGGCCAAGTCAGGGCGAGTTGGGTCGTCAGTCTGGCGGACTCGGCGTATCGATGCTGTCGGTCAGCGGGTCGGACGCGTGTCAGAAAATTCTGTACCTCGCCGATTTCGCCGTGCCGATGCAGTACGCCCGTGACCGCTGCCATAGCCGGCGCGCGAAAATCTGGCAGAGGATGATCCACCCGGTCGCCCACAGAATCGAAAACAGCAGATACGGCCAGCGCTGTTCCAGGCCCCGGGCCAACGCATCGAACAGTGGTATCGGCAACATGACCAGAAACAGCAAGGTCGCCGAACGGCACACGGTGAGCCAGAAGCGCGTGACTTTCAGCATCTGCGCGCGTATTGCCCAGGGCCGTACCGGCACCGTGCCACGCTGTCGGCGGTAGGCGCCGAAGATCGCCAGAAAATACGCGGCGATGCCGATGGCGAGCGTGATGATGGCGACCCGCTCGAACGGCCGGTCGACGATGGTCCAGGCCCAGGCCAGCGCCATCAATGCGAAGGGGGCACAGATGAGCTCTGATCCCATGTACCAGCGCACCCAGCGCGATCGCTTTCGGAGGCGGTCACCGAGCGCAGCGGCGTGGTTCGGAGCGCCGGTCGGCGACGAATCGCCATCCACCGACTGCCACAGTTGTTGCATGGAGTCCCAGTCGCTCATTGATCTGTCTCCCCGGACAGCTTGTCCGTTAGCGCTTTACGGGCGCGGTTCAGGCGTACACCGACCAGATTGCTGCTGATGTCCAGCACCTCGGCCATCTCCGCGTAGCTGAGTCCTTCCAGGGCCAGCGTGACCAGCTGCCGCTGGCCCAGGGGCAGTTCACGCACGGCCCGGAGCAGGCGGTCGGCTTGCTCCTGACGCTCGGCCGCGCGTAGCGCCGTGTCCGTGGCACTGCCCAGTTCGGGCATCTCGGAAGTGACCCGTGGTTGCCGGGCCTGGGTCATCGCATGCGAGGCGCCGCGGTTGTGGGCGATGCGCAGGATGAAGGTGCGCGGCGAGGCATCGCCGCGATACCGTGGCCAGGCTTTCCAGATCGCGACCAGCATGTCCTGCACCAGGTCTTCGCAAAGTCCCTGGTCGCGCTCGTAGGATGCGGCAACACGCTGGATGGCCGGGCCGAACTCGGACACCAGTGCCGGGAAATCGCTCACCTGGGCTGCCGTCACCGCGATCTGGTCACAGGCCGCGCAGCATGCGTTCCGATCCGTACAGGCGCGCGGTGATCAGCACGCAGACCAGCCCCGCGCCGACCACCACCGAGGTGGCGATACCAAACGAGAGCAGGTCCGGCGGGACCTCACGCAGCGCGTCGCTGAGCAGTTGTTGCTGGCCCAGCACCGGCACCGCGAACATCCAGGGTTCTGCGTCCAGCTGCAAAAAGCTGACCGCCATGGCCGGCACCATCGGTACGAACATCAGCAGCGACAGGTAGGTCTGGGCTTCCTTGAACGACTTGGCATAACTGGCCGCGAGCATCTGCAGGCCGGAGGCCAGCAACGCCAGTGGCGCGATCAGCGCGAACATCGTCAGCACGGACTGCGGCGTGGGCTGGTAGCTAATGCCCAGCTCCCCCAGCGGCGCCATCGGCAGCAGTATGCCCATCGCCGTCAGCGTGAGCGCCACGCCGAACAGCCCGTAGCCGGCGGCCACCAGCCATTTGCCGACGACCAGGCTGAATGCCGAGACGGGCTGTACCAGCAGCGCCTCCAGCGACCGGCGTTCGCGTTCGCCGGCCGTGGCATCAATGCACACGTGCATGCTGCCGAAGAAGGCGGCGATCAGCACGAAGACCTGAAAGCCGCTGAGCACCAGCGCGGCCCGGTCGGCCCGGCTGGCAACGTCACGCCGCTGCATCTCGATGGGTTGCGCGGCCTGCGGCGACACGCCCAGGGCCATCAGGCGCAGGCTGGCGAGCTCCCCGCTCCAGACCGCCATGGCCTGTTCCACGCGCCGAGCCATGCTCTGACTGCTGGTTTTCGAGGTGTCCAGCACCAGCTCGATCTGGGCTGGCTGGCCGGCGCGCAGGCTGGCCTGGAAGTCAGCCGCGGGGCGCAGGATTGCATCGTGGTCGCCGATGGCTTGCAGGATGTCGAGTTCGGGGTCCAGCGTCTCCAGCTCGAAGCCCTGCTCCTGCAGGTGCGCGGCCAGTCCTGGCGCGCGGTCGAGGTGCTGGACGGCGACGGTCTTTTCGTTGCGGGTCTCGTTCTCGACCAGCGCCGTGAACGCGGCCAGCATCATCACCGGTCCCATGAGCGAGTAGCCGACGAGTGTCATGATCGAACGCGGATCGCGGCGCGCGTCCACGAATTCCTTGCGGGCCACAGCCCAGAGCTGGCGCATCATGCGGCGACTCCGATGAGTTGAACAAAGGCATCTTCCAGTCGCGACTGACCGGCCTGGCGACAGAGCTCGGCAGGGCTGCCGGCTGCCTTGACGATGCCGTCATCGACGATTACCAGGTGGTCGCAAAGCTCCTCGACCTCCTGCATCACATGGCTGGAGAAGACGATGCAGCAACCCGCCGAGCGCAGCGTTCGCAGGTGATCACGCAGGCCGCGCGTACTCATCACGTCCAATCCCCGGGTGGGTTCGTCCAGTACCAGATTCTGCGGCCCGTGCAGCAGCGCACGCGCCAGACCGACCTTCATGCGCTCACCGGCCGAGAAGCCTTCGACGCGGCGATCGAGCAGCGCCTCGATCTGCAGCTGCGCGGATACCGCACCGATAGCCTGATCCAATGCCCGGCGATCCAGCCCGTGCAGACGACCGAAGTACGCCAGATGCTCGCGCGTGGTCAGCCGCGCGTACAGGCCGAACTGGTCCGGCAGCACGCCCAGGCGCCGGCGTGCGGCCTGGGGCTGGCGGGCGACGTGTATGCCGTCGATCGTCACCTGGCCGATATCGGGCCGCAGCAAGCCCTCGACACAGCGCATGGCGGTGGTCTTGCCGGCGCCGTTGGGCCCGAGCAGTCCGGTGATTGCGCCGTCGGGCGCTTCGAAGCTCACGTCCTGCACGGCCTGCACCTTGCCGAAGCGCTTGGCGAGTTGTTGTGCCTGAATCATTCGGAAATCTCCGGGCCGGTCGCGTCGATGAAGAAGGCCTTGGGCTGGATCTGGTCTACGCAGCCGGTGTCCAGGCTCGCGGTGTCGGCTGAGTCGATGAACTTGGCCGTGAGCTGCGGGATGCAACCGCGCGAACTGGCGATGTGGGCGGCGCCCTGCACTTCCAGCACGCGGGCATGGCTGAGCGTTCTGGCGGCCTGATGGGCGGTGTACGGCGGTGTGACCGGATCCCAGGACCCCGTGATCAGCAGGCTGGGGATGTCGCTGGTCACCGGATCATGAAAATCCTCCGCCACCGCGTGCCGGGGCCAGACCGAACAGGCGGCCTGCCAGAACTGGAAGATCTGATCACCAAGAAAGGACGTCGACTCCTCACTGCCGACACCGTCGGAAGGCAGCGTGCCAATGTCCTCGGAGCAAAGCACCGACAGCATCATGCCGAAGGCCAGATCGTCCAGCGTGCCGGAGTTGAAAGCCTCCGAGGCCGCGTAAAGGGGAGCATATCGGCCCTCGTATGCCTGCATCACGGTGTACGGCAGCACGCGGATCATGGCATCGCTGTAGAGCATGCCCCGCACCGCTGAACTCATGCGCAGCGCGTTGAAGCTGACCGCTCGCGTGGCGCCGGTGAGTGGATGCGCGAGATCGTCGGTATGCGGGCGCGCGTCCAGCCGGTTCAGCAATTGGTTGAACCGCCTGGGCACGGTGGGAAAGGCCTGGGCGCAGCCGGATTCCGCCGCGCAGGCCTCGAACACCCGTTGCAGGGCGCGATCCGCATCGGCCCCCATGCTGGCGCCGATGATCCAGTCCGTCGGCGCCACGGAGTCCAACACCAGGGTGCGGGTCACGTCGGGGTAGCGGCGGGCGTAGACCAGTGCGGCACGGCTACCCCAGGAGCCACCCCACAGATTGAGTTTGGGCGCGCCCAGGTGCTGGCGCAGGCGTTCCAGATCATCGGCCACCGCTTCGCTGCCATAGGCGGTCAGGTCGGCATCCAGCGCGTCGCGGCAGGCGATGGTGTCGGCGATCACCCGTTCGCGGTCGGCGACGAAATCCTCATCCTCGACCGGGCAGGCCAGCTTGCCGGAGTGCCCGGTGCCACGCGGGTCGATGACGATGACATCGCGATCGACATTGGCCGCATCCAGCAGCCTGGCTGCGATCGGTACGATGGACCGGCCGGACTGGCCCGGCCCGCCCGGGATGACGACAACCGGATCGGCCGCAGGCGTGGCCGACCGCGCCGGCAGGCGGACAAACGCCATGTCGATCGTCGGGCCGTCGGCGGCGTCGTGATGCACGGGAACGGCCAGGCTGCCGCATTCCACGCGGCTGCTCAGCCCATCCACAAAACAGGGCGAGGTCAGACCGGCGGCGGTCATGGCGAGAATCGAAAGCGACAGCAAGGGGGCACCCCAATATCGGAACGGGTCAGAGCTTTACTAGTCTGCGCGGTGCACCGTTTTATTACATCCGCCCGGCCGTCGGCGTTCGCGGGCACCCCGCCCAGCGGTTCCAGTCCCGTGGCAGCCGTGCACAATGCAGCTGTTGATGACGACCCGCACAAGCGATCCATGCCGTTCCTGCCCCGATCTGAAGACGACGCCAGCCACGTGAATGGGGCACCGATCGGTGTGTTCGACTCCGGCGTGGGCGGTCTTTCCGTGCTGCGCCACATTCACGAGATGCTGCCGCGGGAAGATCTGATCTATCTGGCCGACGCGGCCTATGCGCCCTATGGCGGCCGCAGCGGCGACGAGATCACGGCGCGTGCACGCGTGGTCTGCGGATGGCTGGTCGAGCAAGGAGCCAAGGCTGTCGTGGTCGCCTGCAATACCGCGACCGTGGTGGCGGTGGCTTCGCTGCGCGCGGAGTTCGATATTCCCATCGTGGCGATGGAGCCGGCGATCAAGCCGGCGGCATTGATGACCCGTAGCGGCGCGGTGGGTGTGCTGGCCACCGAACGGACCTTGGCCAGCGAACAGTTCCAGGACCTGGTGCAGCGCTACGCCAATGGTGCGCGCATCGTGGCGCAGCCCTGCCCCGGTCTGGTCGAGTTGGTTGAACGCGGACACCTGGACCCGGCGCGCACCATGCCGTTGCTGTCGCGCTACTTGCAGCCCTTGCTGGACGAACACATCGATGTGCTGGTGCTGGGGTGTACGCACTACCCGTTCCTGTTGCCGACCATAAGCCACATGACCGGGTCCGGCGTCACCATCATCGACCCGGCGGTCGCGGTGACCCAGCAACTGCGCCGCCGGCTGGCTTCGGATGCCGGCATGGCGCCGCATAGTGGGGCCGGTGTGCTGCGCTTCTTCACCTCCGGAGTGCCCGATGTCGTCGGTCCGGTGATCGAACTGCTATGGCAGGCGCCGGTTCAGCTGAGGCAGGTCCTGGCGCCTCACCACGCCTGAGGGGAGCACCGATCGTATACTGCCCCGCAGCGTGCTTAGGGGGTGGGCTAATCGAATGTGGGTGATCGTGATCGAAGACTCGCGGGGCCAAGAGAAGGCGCGCTGCGAGCTTTGCGAAGGCGAGGTTTCGCTGGGCCGGGCGCCCGGCTGTGAGCTCCGGGTCAACCACCCGGCGATCTCGCGTCGCCATGCAAGTTTCGCCGTGGTCGACGGGTGCCTCTGGGTGGAGGATCTCGGCAGTTCCAACGGTGTCTTTGTCGATGGCGTCCCGATTGGTCAGCGCATCTCGCTCGCGCCGTCGCAGCGTGTGGCGGTCGCGGATTTGCGGGTTCGAATCCGCAACGAGGGCGCGCCGGCCGCGCCTGCGACCAGACCGGCTGGTTTCACGCTGATACCGATGGCCGAACCGCAGGGGTCGCCGGCGGGTCCGCTCCAGCGCAGAGAAAGCCCGCATGCACCGCAACCCGCCGACAGCCTGCTAGATCACAAGATCAACAGCATTCGTTCTCACAGGGATGCAGTGCAAAGCGAAGCCGCGCAGCGGCAGCAGGCGTTCGAGACGGCCTGGACACAGACGCTGGATGAGTTGCGTCGATTGAAGGCGCGTCTGCGAGAGGATCAACGTATCGGCTATTTCACGTTCAGCCGCGATACGCGCGAGGTCGCGGTAAAGTTCAAGTTGTCGCCCGGCGATCGCCGGGCGCCCTTGCTGATGTTTTCTCGCGGTCATCCTGAGCGCCGGGTCGGAGGCGACGAACGCATCTGGGTTCGTGACCTGGATCAGAACGAATCCCATTACGCTGATCCCGCCGAGGCGTTGTCGGAGTTTCTGACATTGGTCGCTGCGCGGTTGGCGTGAACGCCAGCGATGAGTCCATCAAGCTGCTCCGTACCCGGCCGATACCCGATCAGTATCTGCCCGGAGACTCTCGCCATGGACAAAGCGCTCGCAGCGGTTGCCGCCGTCCGCAATGCGATCATCGACACCGTCAACGCCTGTGCGATCCCGTCTGGCGGGTGCCTGCATGTCGCCGCGTTACGCGGCCACCTGGGGCCGCTGCCGGTCAGGGCCTCGGATTTCACCGATGCGCTGTCTTCGCTGGTCCAGACCGGCGTGTTTCGTACGCGGGTGGACCGTGAAGGGTTGCTGCTCGAACTCACCGAAAGCGGCGCCGCACTGGTGTACGCCCCGCCCTCGTTGCCACGCCCCAGCGACTGGATCGAGGCGTTTCGCCAGATGCGTTCGCAGCGCGACATCCTGCGGCGACCGGCAGCGAATGACGGCCTGCGGTTTGGGCGGCGGATGGATGACCGGACCGGCCCGCGAGCGGTTGTTGGTTAGCGGCTGCGCTGCGCAGCCAGCGCGCAGAACCAATCAATGTACTGCGTGTGACCGCCGGGCAGAATGAGGTTGGGCCGTAGCGGATCTTCCGGATCGCTAATGCCTCGCATCGCGGCGACCGCCACCGCGCGGTCTCCATGTGCCTGCTGCAGCCCGGCGGCATCGACACCGGGGCGGCGGACCTCGCCGGCGCTGCTGTCCACGTAGACCACGGCATTGTCGGTTCCGAAACGCTCGCCCAGCGCCTGCACCAGGGTCAAGAAGCCGCGGTCACTGCCGCCGCGCTGGTAGCGGGTCTGCTTGCCGTCTGCCTGCGGATAGGCGGTGACGGTGTCCCCCACCCCGACCATGCGCGGCATCCAGGCCGGATCGAACCGTTCCTGGGCTAACGCCAGCAACTGGTCGTGGTCCTGCGGTGCGTCCCGTGCATTGAAGCCCTCGCCCAGCGGCCAGTGTCCGGTGAGTCGATGTGCGTAGTGATTGAGAATCACCAGCACGCCGACCTCCTTGATCGCCCCCTTGAGCATGAACTGGAAGTCCGTGGTGCCCGCGTTGTCGCCGTCGGCGAATTTGACCAGCTCATCGCCGCAGGCATCGCGGCCCAAATTGGGGGCGTAGTGCACGAAAAACGAGTCCGCCAGTCCGCGTTCGGCGGCGGTGGTTAGCAGCCTGTCGATCAGTTCCG
Organism: Abyssibacter sp.; assembly: GCF_964229365.1. Taxonomy (NCBI): domain Bacteria; kingdom Pseudomonadati; phylum Pseudomonadota; class Gammaproteobacteria; order Chromatiales; family Oceanococcaceae; genus Abyssibacter; species Abyssibacter sp. The sequence continues at coordinate 12,846 of NZ_CAXRDQ010000038.1, forward strand.
CCGTGCGCCGCTGCGCATGGAGGTAGCGGTCGGGTGTATCGACGAATCGATGGTGCACCGGGTTGAGATTCACGGTAGGCGATGCCGGGTTGTCCAGCACGCAGGTGCTGGCGAGCGCGACGGCCTCGTCTGTCGGCAGCGCAAAAGGGGCCTGGGTGAGCATTTCGATCAGGAACTGCTCGGCCTGGTCAGGCACTGCCCGCAGAAACGCGAGTTCGGCATCGCTGACGCCGGGGTGGCTGACGGCACCGAAGCGATCCTGCAGCTGCACGCCGCCCGCGGCGAGGCCTGGCAGGTACAGGCCCTGCTCGGCGGCCAGGGTCTCCGACGCCAGGGCGCCGTGGATGAGCTGGTTCACGCCGCGGCGGCCGATATGTTCGCCATTGGTCAGCACGTAGAACGCGCCGTCCAGGCGTCTGGCCGCGTCGATGTAGCGGCGTTCCAGCTGACGGGTCAGCGGATCGCGAACCAGGCCCATGCACACGCCATCGAGGTCCTGGATGATCAGCAGGGTGTCGCTGGCGGCCAGTTCCTCCAGAAACCACGTGGCGTCCAGCGAGTATTGCGGTAGCGGATTGCTCATGGGGGCGATGGTAACGTCGCGGCCCCTGCCTAGGACATGCTGGCCTGCAGCTGCGCATGGCGCTGACGGTCCAGCGGGAAATTCCACACCACCGGCACCACGCATAGCTTGATGACCACCGGCACCACGGCGTAGAGCAGGCCCAGCGTCCACAACGCGGTGTCGTCGTTGTCGATCTTGGCGTCGAAGCCGGCCAGATCGAGCACCGGGAAGGCCAACCCCACCCCCAGCGCGATCGCGAGCTTGGTCGCAAGCCCCCAGAGCCCGAAGTAAAGCCCCGCGCGGCCGCCGCCGCCGGCCGCGGTGTCCTCGTCGATCACGTCGGCCTGGATGGAGGCCGGAATCGCCTGATCCACGCCCAGGCAGGCGCCGCCCAGCACGCAGATCACCAAATACGGAACCAGGTCGCCCGTACCGAGGAAGGGGGCGAAGATGAACACGCCCGAGACCCAAAGCATCGATGCACACCACAGCCGGTGTTTGCTCCAGTGCCGACCCACCCATAGCCAGATGGGTAGGCCCAGCACCGCGGACAGGAAGTACACCACCAGCGCGAAGCCCAATTCCGCCTGCGACGCCTCCAGGCGGTGCTCGACAAAGAACACGAACAGCACGGCCGGCAGGGCGTTGGCGAAGCCGTTGAGCAGGTAGGCGATGAGCAGGCGGCGAAACGGCCGGTTTTGCGTCAGCAGGCGCACGCCATTGCGCAGATTCAGACCGGCGTGGCCGTCACGCTGGCGTTTCGGTTCGCGGACGCCGATCAGCAGCACCAGCAGGCACAGCGGCAAGGACACCAGCAAAAACCAGTAAAGGGCTTCCAGGCCGTCGCCGGTGTCGCCGCCCCGCTGCATCAGCACGTTCGGCAGGATGATCGCGATCAGCGTGCCGACCACGGCAAAGATTTCGCGCGCGGCCGTCACCCGGGAGCGCTCGTCGTAGTCGGCCGACAGTTCGGCGCCCCAGGTCTGGTACGGCAGCATGATCATGCTCCAGCCCAGATAGGCGATGAGTGACCAGCCCAGCAGGTAAAGCCAGGTCGCGGTTTGCGGTGGCGTGAACAGCGCCCAGGCGCCGAGAAGCAACACCGGTGTACCCAGCACGATCCAGGGCCGCCGTCGGCCGAACCGGCTGCGCGTGTGGTCGGAGGCCCAGCCGACACCCAGGTCGGTGACCAGGTCCCAGAGCCGGGCGCCGAACAGCAGCGCGCCGACCAGTCCCGTGGTCAGCGCCGGTAGCTGCGCGTAATACGCCGGCAGAAAGATCGCCAACGGCAGCAGCAGGGCCGTGAGCGGCATGCCCAACGCGCCATAGGCGGCGAGCTGGCGAGTGCTCAGCGAGCCCGCCATCGGATCTCCTTGGTCGCTGGTGTCAGTCGCTGTGGCGCAGGGCGATATGCATCACGTCGATGCGTCCGTCCTCGAACCCGCATTCGCAGTACGCCAGATAGTAGCGCCACATCCGCAGGAAGCGCTCATCGAATTGTCCGACGATGGCCGAGCGGTGCTCCAGCACCTGGTCATGCCAGCGGCGCAGCGTTTCGGCGTAATGCGGGCCGAAGAAGGTCGGATTGTCCGTCGTCAACCCGGCTCGATGCGCGCTGCGCTGAAACACGCTGGGGCTGGCGAGCATGCCACCGGGAAAGATGTACTTCTGGATGAAGTCGATGCGACTCCGGTAGTCGTCGAAATGCTGCTCATCGATGGTGATGCCCTGCAACACGGCGACACCATCGCGCTTCAGCACTTCACGAATGGTGTTGAAATAGGTGGGCCAGTAGTCCTCGCCCACGGCTTCGTACATTTCGATCGATACCACGCGATCGAATTGCTCGTGCAGGTCGCGGTAATCCTGCAGCCGGAATTCGACCCGGTCAGCAACCCCGGCCTGCTCGGCGCGGCGACGGGCTTCGGCGAGCTGCTCGTCGGATAGCGTGATGCTGGTGACCCGGCAGCCCGTGGTCTGCGCCGCATGGATGGCGAAGCCGCCCCAGCCCGAACCGATCTCCAGCAGGTGATGGTCGGCCTGCAGGTCCAGCCGGTCGAGCATGCACTGGTACTTGCGGCGCTGGGCGGCGGCGAGGTCTTCCTCCATCGGATCGAAGACGGCGGCCGAATAGGTCATCGTCTCGTCCAGCCACAACTCGTAGAAGTCGTTCCCCAGGTCGTAATGTGCTTGGATGTTGCGTCGGCTTCCCGCCTTGGTATTGGCCCGCATGGCGTGCAGGGTGCGACCGATCCAGTGCGTGACCGGGTTGCGATCGTAGGGCCCGCGGTAATGCGCCTGATTGAGCATCAGCACATGCAGGGTCTCGGCCAGGTTGGGCGAATCCCAGTCGCCGTCCAGGTAGGACTCGGCAAAGCCGGTGGCGGCGCCAAGAATGGATTTGCGCAAAACCGCCCCGCTGCGCAGGCGCAGATGCCCTTGCGGCCCCGGCTGATCGCCGGTGAACCGGCGCTTGCTGCCATCCGGCAGCGTGACGTCCAGCTGGCCGATCTTCAGACCCTTGAGCATCCACAGCATCGCCGCGATGGCGAGGCCGGGGGCTGCGGTCGGGTGCGGATTCGAGTCCCGTACATCCCGCAAGCTCAACGTCGGTTGCTCCTGATTCATCCTGTGCTCTCCTCATGCGGCGGTGCGGGTTTGGGCCGATACCCGGCGCCGCGCAGCCAAAGCTTCAATGCCTGCCAGTGAATGCCGATCACCACCCCCAGTGTGTGAAACGGCATCGCCAGCATTAACCGCGCAATGCCAGCGTCGGTCAGGGGTTGGCGTTGTCCCGACAGCGTCGCCGTCAGAATCGGTGTCTCATCCTTGTATTCGTTGATGATCACCTGCGCGGATTCAGCCGGGGCGGTGAACTCGAAACGATAGGTTCCGGCCACGTCGAGAAATGGCGATACGTGGAAGCGCTTGCTGCGATCAAAATGCTGATCGAGATTCAAAGGCTCACCGTGTTGATGAATCACGTAACTGTGCATCTCGCCGAAGGTATTCCGCACCTCAGCGACGATTGCGCGCAGCGCGCCGTCGCGGTCGCTGCAATAGAACAGGCTGATGGGGTTGAACACATAGCCGAACACCCGCGGCAGGCACAGCAGGTGGATCGGGCCGTCATCCAGCTCGATGCCGTGCCGGGCTGCGATGGCGGTCACCCACGGCCGCAAGGGGCCATCACGCCGGTGGCCGTGGTCGCGATCAAAGAACGAGAGCAGGTTCCAGCGGTTATAACTGAACAGGCGGCGGCCCCGGGCGGCATCGTCCACATGATCGATGTCCAGCCATAGGTAAAAGATACGGTAGACAAAGCGGTAAAGAGGCGCGACATGACGGCGGTGCATGGTGCGCATGCTGTAAAGCGCGGCCGTCATATCAGTGGCCGGCGTTTTCCCAAGGGGGCGTAGCGCCCAGCGCCCGCGCCGCGTTCAGGCCCGAGGTGAACCCATCTTCGTGAAACCCATAGCCGGTCCAGGCGCCGCACCACCAGATGCCGCGCCGGCCCTGAATCTCCGGAAGCCGCGCCTGGGCCTGCATCGTCTCCGGGCTGTACTGCGGATGCGTGTACACGGTTTCGTAGAGGACTCGTTTAGGGTCGGGCTCGCGAATCGGATTTAAGGTGACGAAGTACTCTTCCTCAGTGTCCAGTGCCTGCAGGCAATTCATCCAGTACGACAGGCAAACGGCCTGATTGTCCAGCCGGTCGGCTGATTGCAGCACGTTCCAGCTTGACCAGGTTAGCTTGCGCCGTGGCATCAGTTTGCGATCGGTGTGCAAGACCGCGCGATTTTCTGCGTAGCGTATCTGGCCGAGCACGGCGGCCTCGGCCTCGTCAGCGTCCGCGAGCAGCCGCGCGGCAATGTCGCCATGCACGGCACACACCACGGCGTCGAAGTGCTCTGTCGAATGCTCGCTGGTGACTTCGACGCCCTCGTCGAGGCGCCGGATCGACGTGACCGTCGTCTCCAGCCGCAATTCGCCGGCAAAGTCCGTCAGCATGGCGTCGACATAACGTTGGCTGCCGCCGGATATCGTCCGCCACTTCGGGCGGCGGAAGACATTGAGCAGGCCATGCGAGTCGAAGAAGCGGGCGAAGGCCGGGAACGGAAACTGGCGCGTCTCGCTTGCCGGCATGGACCAGATCGCCCCCGCCATCGGGCACAGAAAGCGGCGCTGGAACTCGGAGGAATAACCATGGGCGTCAAGAAACTCGCCCAGGGTGCTATCGGGCAGCTGGTTGGTCGTCAGCAGCCCCTTGGTGTGCCGGAAGAACCGCAGGATATCGCGCAGCATGCGCCAATGTGCCGGGCTGAACAGCAAGCGCAGCTGTGCGAACAGGCCGAGCAGGCGTCCGCCACCGGAGAACTCCAGCGCACCCTGGCCAGCGCTCAGCGCGAAAGACATGCGGCTGGGCTGGGTGCGCACATCCAGACACTCGAGCATGCGAATCAGGTTCGGGTAGTTCACCGGGTTGTGCACGATGAACCCGGTGTCGATGCCCACCGGTCCGTCCGGCGTGTCGACGGCCACGGTGTTGGTGTGTCCGCCCGGCCTGGCGCTGGCCTCGAACAGGATGACCTCGTGTTGGCGGGATAGCGCCCAGGCGGCGCCAAGCCCCGCGACGCCGGATCCGATGACGGCGATCCGCATGCGTGGTGAACTCCTTAAACAGGTTGGTTACAGCGGAATTCGCTCGCGGGCCAGGATTGGATTCAATCGGTTGTCGATGATTTGAACAATGGTTGTAGAGCCGGCCAGGCGTGCTCCAGCAAGCGCGGTTGCGCACCGGCGTTGGGATGGATGCCGTCCGGCAGGAATGCATCCTGTGACAATGCGATCGGTTCCAGAAAAAACGGCAGCAAGGCTGCGCCCGTGGCCTCGGCGACGTCGGCGTAGCTCTGGTGGAACGCCTGGGCGTAGGCCGGGCCATAGTTACTGGGGATGCGCATGCCGAGCAGGGCCACGCGCGCACCGGCGGCCTGGCCGAGCTGGACCATCGATTCCAGGTTGTTGGTCATCGCTGCCGTTGGCTGGCCGCGTAGGCCATCATTGCCCCCGAGTTCGATGATCAGAATGTCGGGCCTGTGCCGCTCCAGCTGGGCGGGTAGCCGACGCAGGCCGCCCGCGGTGGTTTCACCGGAGACGCTGGCGTTGACGATGCGGTGTGGATAGCCTGCCTGCCGCACCCGCTGCTGGAGCAGATGCACCCAGCCGTCATCGCGGGGAATGCCGTAGGCCGCGGACAGGCTGTCACCGAAGATCAGCGCGACAGGCGCGTCGTTTGCGACGGCCGTCTGCGCAGCCAACATCCATACGACGATGAGCCATGCAGAGGATAAGCGCTTGAGCACCATGATCCGTGCCGAACAAGTGGTCCAAGAGGTTAGCAGTGGACAGGAAATCCTGACCATTCTCGACCAGGTGGATCTCGAGATCTCGACGGGCGAGACGCTGGCGATTGTCGGTGCGTCCGGGGCGGGCAAATCCACCTTGCTGGGCTTGCTGGCGGGCCTGGATCTGCCCACGCGGGGCCGCATCTGGCTCGACGGTCAGGCCTTGCATGACATGAGCGAAGATGAGCGTGCCCGCGCGCGTGCCGGGCGCGTGGGCTTCGTGTTCCAGTCGTTTCAGCTGCTACCGGCGCTGACCGCATTGGAGAATGTGCTGCTGCCGCTGGAACTGGCCGGCATCGGTGATGCCCCGGCGCGGGCGCGCTCCGCGCTGGATCGTGTCGGTTTGTCGCCGCGGCTGGCGCATCGTCCGCGTCAGCTGTCCGGCGGGGAGCAGCAGCGCGTCGCGCTGGCCCGTGCCTTCGCGCCGCAGCCGGCAGTGCTGTTCGCCGACGAGCCCACCGGGAATCTCGATGCCGACAATGGGCGCAAGGTTGCCGATCTGTTGTTCGATATGAACGCCCAAAGCGGTACCACGCTGGTCCTGGTGACCCACGACCTGGGCCTGGCAGGTCGCTGCGGTCGGCAATTGAGCATGCAGGACGGTCGTTTGCACGAAGCCATGCCCGCATGAGACGGCCAGACGGCGATCAGGTTCTGCTCATTGTCGCCATGGCGGTGGCGGTGGCCTCCGCCAGTGCAGTGGCGTTCTTTTCAGCCCGGATCGATGCGGCGATGTCGCGTCAGGCCGGCGAGGCGATCGCCGCCGATCTGCGCACCCGCGACAGCCAGCCCATCGCCCAGTCCGTCGAGCAGCAGGCGCTGGACCTGGGACTCGACACGGCGCGGACGGTGACCTTCCCCAGCGTTGTCATCGCAGGTGAGCGCTCCGCGCTAGCCGGCATCAAGGCTGTTACCGACGGCTATCCGTTGCGCGGCGAATTGCGGGTCGCCGACAAGCCGTTCGGTGCGGAGCGCATTCAGCAGCATGGCCCGCCGGCCGGTGAAGCCTGGGTCGATCCAAGGCTGTTCGCCGAACTCGGAATTGCGCTTGGCGACGAGGTGCAGCTGGGGGCGCTGCGCGTCGGGGTGACGCAGGTGCTCGCCTACGAGCCCGACCGGGGCGGCGGATTCACCACCCTGGCGCCGCGGCTGCTGCTGCACGCCGATCAGCTTGATGCCACCGAGCTGCTGGGGCCCGGCAGCCGTGCCAGTTTCAGCCTGTTGGTCGCAGGCGAAGTCGCTGCACTGGACGCCTTGCAGACGAACACCACCTCGCAGCTGGCCGCGGGCCAGCAATGGACATCGGCTGAACAAGCTCGGCCGGAACTCGAGGATGCACTGGGTCGCGCCCGCCGCTTCCTGGGTCTGGCGGCCTTGTCCGCGGTGCTGCTGGCGGGCGTCGCCATGGCCTTGTCCGCGGTGCAGTACGCCGCCCGTCAGCGCGACGCGGTCGCCCTGCGAAAAACGCTGGGTGCGACCGGCGCCATGATCCTGCGCGAAGAGTTGCGCCGCCTGCTGGTTCTGGGCGTGAGTGGTGGCTTGCTAGGCCTCATGTTCGGTTACATCGGGCAGTGGGTGCTGGTGCGCATTCTCGGGGACCTGGTGCTGATGAGCCTGCCCGCGCCGCCGCTATGGCCGGCCTTGCCTGCGCTGGCGACGGGCGCCGTGGCGCTGGTCGGTTTTGGTCTGCCGCCGCTGGCTCGCCTGCGGCGCGTCCCGCCGATGCGCGTGTTGCAGCAAACCCTGGGGCCGCCGCCCGCATCGGTCTGGGGCGCGGGCCTGGTCGCGGCGCTGGCCGTGGGCGTGCTGCTGGTCTGGCAGGCTGGCGAAGCTCGGCTGGCGCTGATCGTCTTTGCCGGCGCCGCGCTGGCACTGGGGGCCTTGGCGGCGGCGGCTGCGGCGCTGACCTGGGCCGTGGAACGCCTGCGGCATCGCAGCGGCGCGGCCTGGCGCTATGGCCTGGCGAATATCGCCCGCCGCCGCGCCGACGCGATTCTGCAACTGGTCGCCGTGGGTACCGGCATGACCGTATTGCTGCTGCTCGTGGTGGTCCGCGGCGACTTATTGGCGACCTGGCGTGACAGCCTGCCTGACGACGCGCCGAACGTGTTCCTGATCAACATCCAGCCTGACCAACGGGATACCGTGCGCGCGTTCTTTGCCGACCGCGAGCTGGGCGAGGCGGTGCTGCACCCGATGGCGCGCGGGCGGTTGCTGGCGGTGAACGGCAGCGCCGTGGATTCGGAGGACTACAGCGATCCTGATGCGCAGCGCCGGCTGGAGCGCGAGTTCAATGTGTCCTGGACCGATGCCATCGGCGCGGACAACGAAACCATCGATGGTCAGTGGTGGGGCGAAGCGGGCCACGGCCAGTCGTGGATATCGATCGAGGAATCGATGATCGAATCCTATGGGTGGGCGCTCGGTGACGAGCTGCGCTTCGATTTCGCGGGCCAGACAGTGGATCTGGAGGTGGTGCACAGGCGCAAGGTCGAGTGGGATAGCTTCAGCGTTAATTTCTTTCTGCTGGTGCCGCCCGGACTGCTGGACGATGTCGGTGCGACCTGGCTGACCAGCGTGCATCTGCCGCCTGCGGGCAAGACGGAATTGCTGGATTTGATCCGCCGTGAACCGAATATCACCGTGTTTGATGTGGACGCGCTGATGGCTCAGGTACGGCGTGTGATGGATCGCGTCAGCCTTGCGGTCGAGGCCGTGTTCGCACTGACCTTGCTGGCCGGTTTGATCGTGCTGGTTGCGGCATTGCAGGGCACGCGACAGGCGCGGCGTCATGAAGCCGCCCTGCTTCGCACGCTGGGTGCATCGCGCCAGGTGCTGCGCCAATCGCTGTTCACCGAGTTCGGTGTGCTGGGCTGCCTGTCGGGGTTATTGGCCGCGGGGTTCGCACAGGTCATCGCCTGGGTGCTGGCACAGGCGGTTTTTGACATCAGTTACGCGGCCAGTCCACTGCTGTGGCTGGCGGGCCCGGTGGGCGGGATCGTCGTCATGACGCTCGCGGCGCTGGCGGGGATTCGCGGCGTGGCCGGGCAACCGCCCCTTGCGACCCTGCGTTGAGCCGGGCAGATTAGCCACCGCATGGATAGCAACTCTCCGCCTCGGGAATTACTGCAGGGCATCCTCGACGTTGCGCAGGATCTCAATGGTGCCGTTCGATCGGATGGCACCGTGGTCTTCGTCAGCTCGGCGATGACGACCCTCATCGGTTGGGAGCCATCCGACGTCGTCGGCATCACGCTGTTCCGCTTTATCGCTCAGGAAGACCACGCTTCGGTGCAGTCCGCGCTGACGACGGTGGCCGCCGGAACACCCATCCAGTTTCGCTGCCATATACGCGACCGGCGTGATCAGAAGCGCCTGGTCGAGGTGCGGGCGCGGCCACTGGTGCTGAACGAGGATGTCTATGCCGTGTTCAGCGCCCGGGATACCACGGACGTGGAGCATGCCGAGCGTGCGCGGGCCGAAAGCGAGGTGCGGTTCCGGCGACTAATGGATGCGTCACCCGACGCCATGGTCGTGCTGCAGGACGGCAAGATCGCGTTCGCGAACGCCACGGCAGTCAAGATGTTCGGTGCGGGTACCAAGGATCATCTGATCGGCCGGTTCATGGAAGAACTCGTGCACCCGGACGATCTGAACGAGACCATGGAGCGCGTGCGCCGCATCGGCGGCGGCGAGATGCTGGAGCCACAGGTGCGGCGCATACTGCGCGCAGATGGTAGCCAGGTTTGGGCGGAATCCCGCGGTACTGCGGTGAGCTTCAAGAGCCGCCCCGCCGTGCTGTCGATTATCCGCGAGGTCGACGACGACCCCGGGCACGAGGGTCGCTTCCAGCAATTGGTTTCGCAGCTGCGCGCCGCCAACGCGGAACTGACCCAGTTCGCCGACACCCTGACGCGCGATCTCCACGAACCCCTGCGCATGATTGGTGGTTATTTGCAGCTGCTGCGCCGGCGTCATGGCGACGACATCGGCGAGGAATCGTTGGACTATATCGACACGGCGGTGCTGGGCGTCCGCCGCATTGAATCCCTAATCAACGATCTGAAGGAATTCTCGCGCATCCACACCCATGGCCGATCACTGCGGCCGTTGTCCCTGGAGACCGTTGTGGTTGCCGCGCAGCGTCGGATGGCCTCGCAAATCGAGTCAGCCGGATTGCGCTGCATGCATGAGCCGCTGCCCACGGTGTTGGGCGACGAATCGCAACTCGTTCGGGTGTTTTGTCATCTCTTCTCCAACGCCATCAAATACGGCCCGGCATTGGAGGCCCCGACGGTCCAGGTAAGCGTGAAGCGCCAGGGCAAGGACTGGGAGGTGGAGGTCAAGGACAACGGCATCGGCATCGATCCGCATCACCAGGATCGGGTCTTCGAGGTTTTTCGCCGGTTGCAGCCTCACGGCCGGGCCGAAGGCAGCGGCATCGGGCTGGCGACCGTCAAGCGCATTATCGAACGCCACCGCGGGCGCATCTGGGTGCATTCGACGCCCGGTCAGGGCAGCAGTATCTACTTCACCTTGCCGGCGTCACAGGATTCGCCAGATTAGCGGCAGTGGCCGTCCTGCTGTCGTTTCGCTATGCTCCCGGCCCCTTTTTTCAAGATGATGTCGGGAGTTCACGATGACCGAACCTGTTCGCGTTGCCATTACCGGAGCGGCGGGCCAGATTTCCTACTCGCTGGCTTTTCGCATCGCTGCCGGCGACATGCTGGGCAAGGACCAGCCTGTCATTCTCCAGCTGCTGGAGATTCCCCCGGCGATGGACGCGCTCAAGGGCGTGGTCATGGAACTCAACGATTGTGCATTCCCGCTGCTGGCCGGTGTCGAAGCCACGGACAATCCGGACGTGGCATTCAAGGATGTTGATTTCGCGCTGCTCGTCGGTGCCCGTCCGCGTGGACCGGGTATGGAGCGTGCCGACCTGCTGCAGGCCAACGCCGCCATCTTCTCGGTGCAGGGCAAGGCGTTGAACGATCATGCCAGCCGTGACGTGCGCGTTCTGGTCGTCGGCAACCCCGCCAACACCAATGCGCTGATCGCCCGCGAGAACGCGCCGGATCTGGATCACCGCCAGTTCACCGCGATGATGCGTCTGGACCACAACCGCGCGCTGTCTCAGCTGGCGGAAAAGACCGGCAAGTCGGTCAACGACATCCAGAACATGGCCGTGTGGGGTAACCACAGCGCCACGCAATACCCCGACCTGCACAGCTGCACGGTCGATGGCGAGCCGGCGATGAGCCTGGTTGATCAGGCCTGGTACGAAAACGACTTCATCCCGACCGTGCAGCAGCGCGGCGCGGCCATCATCAAGGCTCGCGGCGCCAGCTCTGCGGCCTCTGCGGCCTCCGCTGCCATCGATCACATGCGCGACTGGGCGCTGGGTTCCGACGGCTGGGTGTCGATGGGCATTCCGTCCGACGGCAGCTATGGCGTCGAGCCTGGCATCGTTTACAGCTACCCGGTTGTCTGCAAGAACGGTGACTACGCCATCGTTCAGGATCTGGAGATCAACGCGTTCTCCCGCGAGCGGATGAAAACCACCGAAGATGAACTGCGCAGCGAGCGCGCGGCGGTGGAAGAACTGCTGGGCTAAGCAGGCGTTTAGTCGGCTGGCATCTCCTGCTAGCCTCGTCGGGCGCTGACCGGTTATCTGGTCAGCGCCCGATTTCGTTTCAGGGACGGTTATGCAAATCATCGAATTCGTCGACGGCCGCGCTCCAAAGACTCTGGAGCGGATCGACCAGCGCCATGAAGGCTCCATGCTTTGGGTGGACTTCATCCGCGGCGAGCACACCGAATGGCCGGAATTAGTCGCGCAGCTGGCCGGTCTACCGCTGCTGCATCAGCACGTTATCGACGGCAACAACGCCGCTCATCCCTCGCATTACGACGGGACCTCCGATTACGACCTGGTCGTGTTCCAGGGCCTTGGTCCGGATATTCGGCACGATCAGATCGAGACGCGGACGGCTGCTTTTTTCCTGTTCGACAGCCTCTTGGTGACCGTCAGGGCGCCGGACAACGTGTCGTTCCAAACCGCAACCAAGCGGCTGCTGGACCGCTCCGTCGCACGAATTCCCAATACCTCGGTGGGCATGGCGCACTTCGTTCTCGATGTCATGGTCGACCGCTATCTCGCCATCCGCGAGCCCCTGGGCAAGGCCTTCGAGGACTTGCAGGAATCACTACTCGACCCGGACAACCCCTTCAACGACTGGAAGGCCTTGCTCAACACCCGCAAGCAGGCGCGCAAGCTGGAGTCGTTGTCAGGCGGTCAGCTAGAGGCACTGGACGCGTGGCGACGGCAGACCCGGTTCGATCTGACGGACTCGCAGATGGTGCGGCTGAATGATCTGGCCGAACACATCGCCCGCGTGCAGGCTCATGCCTCGGCGCAGCAAACCGATGTCGAATCGGCCGTGCAGTTGCACTTCTCGGCGGTGGCTCATGCGACCAACCAGACCGTGACCACCTTGACCATCCTGTCGGCGGTGTTCCTGCCCCTGGGCCTGGTTGCGGGCATTTTCGGCATGAACTTCGACAACATGCCGGAGCTGCACTACCCCTACGCCTACCATGTCACGCTCGGGTGCATGGCCTTGCTGGCAGGCGGATTGCTGCTGTTCTTCCGGCGCCGCGGATTCTTCTCGGGCGTGTGATGAATGCGCCCGAGGCAGTTCTGGCGTTCTGGTTCGGAGACGCGGCGGCGGATGATGCGGCGATTGCGAATCGGCAGGCCTCGTTGTGGTGGGGCAAGTCATCGACCGCGGATGCGGCTATCCGGCGTGAATTCGGCGTGCTGGTCGAGGCTGCGGCACGCGGCTCGCTGAATCACTGGGCGGCGACCGACACCGGACTGCTGGCACTGGTGCTGCTCATCGACCAGTTTCGGCGCAATCTGTACCGCGATTCCGCCGAGGCGTTCGCGCTGGACGATGTGGCCAGGGGGCTCACCCGTCAAAGTCTGCGCCGCGGCGGCGACCAGCGGCTAAGGCCGATTCACCGCGTGTTCGTGTATCTGCCGCTGGAACACTCGGAGTCGCTGGCCGATCAGGAGGACGCCGTCGCCTTATACCGGCGTCTGGCGACGGGTGTGCCGCCCGAGCAGCGCAAGCCGTTCGACGGTTTTGTCGATTTTGCGCTTGCCCACCACGAGTTAATCGCCGCGTACGGCCGCTTTCCGCACCGCAATCGGGCGCTGGGCCGCGTCAGCTCCGCTGCCGAACAGCAGTATCTGGCGAGGCCCGGCGCGGGTTTCTGAATGGCGCGGTTGCCCACGCGTTCAGGCGGGCGCTAGAAAAACTTGTAGCGCACACCCAGCGAGATCACCGGATAAAGCTCGAAATCTTCGGCTTCGTCCTGAAGTTCCTGCTCCTCGCGTTCGAGCTCGGCATCCAGCTGTTGCTGACAGGTCGGGTCGGCACTCAGCGTGCCTTGGCAGGAATCGCTGCTCGACAGTGAAACATTGGGCGAGCCCTGCAACATCACGCCGATGTCGAACTGGAAGCCGAAGCCGGTATCGGCGGCCACCGCATTGCCCCAGCCGAAGCCGGCATAAGGCGCGACGCTGTCGAAATCGACCAGCGCGTTCAGCGTGCCGATGTCGTCGGAGTCGAAGCTCTGGTCGCCGACCTCGCAGTTCGCCTGGTCACAGCGCGCCGAAGCGGTGATCTCGTTGCCGTTGAACACGACCCCGGCCGATAGCCGGAACGCGCCCGCCCAGGGGTGCCAGTCGGCATAGGCGGCCAGCGACGATAAATCCAGCGTGCCGTCGTAGGTCAGCTCGTTGCCTGAGTCCTCGTCGGGCTCGGGATCGTAGTCGTAGTCGAACTGGTTGACGCCCGCGCGAAGGTTGAGCTTGGGCGTGACCGCGGTGGTCATTTCGAGGCTCAGGCCCAGGGTGCTGACGCGAGCCGCAACGCCGAGATTGGGTTCGTAGGCTGTGGCCAGACCCGGTAATAGGGCCAGGACGCCAGCCAGGCTGAAAATTCGTAGCATGTTGTTTCTCCCCTTAGCGAAACTGCACCCGCCCTCCCGGCAGTGCAGGCGCGCGAATAATCCCATGCCGGCGAGGCCGTTTCTACCGACGGGGTCGATCGTTCATGACGAATCAGGGTGGGCCGAGCGCGGTCCAGATGAGCTGGGCGGCCAGCAAGATGAGCACGATGCCCATGCCGCGGTCGATGAGGTGCGCCCGGCGCAGAAACCATCGCCGCGGTGCCGAGGCCGTGAACAGTACGCTGACCAGCGAAAACCAGGCTGCCGTGCTCAGGCATAGCCAGAGACCCAGCCCCAGTTGCAGCCAGAGCGGTTGCCCGGGGCCGACGACCACGGTGAACAAGGCCAGGAAAAACAATGTGGCCTTGGGGTTGAGCACATTGGTGACAAAACCGATCCGCAGACTGCGGATGGCGGACTGCGCCTGGGTGCCGACCCCAACGGCATCGCCGTCTGCCGGCTGGGCGCGCATCGCTTGCCAGGCGATCCACAGCAGATAGGCAGCGCCGGCGAGTTGGATGACCCGCATGAGCCAGGGCGTCTGGCTAATGATCAGCGCGATTCCGAGCAATGCGTAGCTGACGTGCACAGCAATGCCCGCTCCGATGCCGATGCTGGTCCATAGCGCGGGCGCGCGGCCCTGGGTCGTGGCCTGTCGCAGCACGACGGCGAAATCGGGGCCGGGACTGGCTATGGCCAGCGTATGGGCGACGATGACGGTGACCGCCACCTGAATTGGATCAGACAAGACGGAGTCCGCCGGGCGTGAATACGGTCGCTATTGTGCGGTTGGTGACGTCTGGCGTCAGCTTGGACGGCCGGCGGGTTCGGTCTGGGTATCCCAACGGGCGCCACAGCCCTGCAGTTGCCGATCGTCTAGCGTGACGGTGACGGTGCGAGGCCATTGTGCCCCGGACATGGCATCGGTGCAGGGCGTGTCGCGCACGACAATGTTCAAGGCGTGGCCCTTGGTCTGGGCGTTGTAGACCCAGCCGCCGTTCACGGCATGCCCGCTGGCCGGGGGCGTCACCACAACCTGGCTGCCGTAGTCGGCGACCAGGGTGACGCGATCATCAGGGACGACGGTTAGAAACCAGCCGGGTTCCTGGCCCACGGCGTAGACACTGGCGCCGGCCATCCGCGCTGCTGCACGGCGCGAGCCGGCCGGGTCTTCGTCGCATTCACGAACCTGCCGGCCCAGGGTCAGACGCGCCTCGCGGGCATGTGACCAGAAGCCGTTGCCTGCATCGTCACGGTATTGGGTGCCGGAAGCCGAGCGCTCTCGCGTCAGCCGCAGAGGCGCCTCGGTGGCACCGTAGATGGTGATGTCATCCCGCTCGCTTTGCACGATCAAGTTGGTGGCCCCGCACTGGTAGGCCGTCACGACGGGGGCGGGCGCCTGGCTCTGTGGAGCAATGGCGCTGATCTGCAAGTTCACCGAGACGCCGTCGCCCGGTGAGGGCAACGGAACGGCAGCGCGGGTGGCGTGCGTAAGCTGGCCCTGCGCCGTGATCGCACGGGCTTCCAGCACATAGTGCGCATCGGGTTCGAGGTCTTGCGCCTGATAGATCAGGGAGAACGGAAACGGCGGTGCGGTATCGGCCTTGATGGTAGTAATCGCGACGGTGCTGGACTCGAGGTCTTCGGCATCCTGGCGTCGCAATCGGATCTCCACCGTGGCGTCATCCGGCAGTGTGTTGCCGTCGGCGGCCCTGACCTCACCGAACAGGTTGACCCGGACGGCTTGATCCGGAGAGGCCGCGGCATCCGACGTGGATTCCGGCGAGCCGCAAGCGCCCAGAAGCGCCAGTGCGCTGAGCGCTGTTACGAGTACTCGAGACCACCGCATCGCCGTTGCCCTTTGTCACAGTCGACCCTGCTTGGAGTGGCGAGGCGCCCGCCAAGTTCATTCACTGCGCACGCGGGCGACGGCGTCCTGCCAACCTTTATAAAGGCCATCGACGGCTTTCGAGTCGGCCTTGGGGTCAAAGCGCCGATCCTCGCCCCATAGCGCGGCGATGTCGTCCAGCGAGTCGTAAACCTCGGCCTGCAACCCCGCAAGAAAGGCGGCACCCAGCGCTGTCGTTTCGGTGATCTGTGGCCGGATAACGGGCAGTTGCAGCAGGTCTGCCTGGAACTGGCACAACCAGTTGTTGGCCACCATGCCGCCGTCGACACGTAGCTCGACGGCGTCTAGCGCATCGGCCTTCATCGCCTCCATCAGGTCGCGGGTCTGGTAGCAAACCGATTCCAGCGCGGCCCTGGCGAAGTGGGCAATGCCGGTGCCACGGCTCAGCCCCAGCACGGCGCCGCGGGCGTCGGGGTCCCAGTAAGGTGCGCCGAGGCCGGCGAAGGCGGGAACCATATACACGCCGTCGTTGGCATCCAGCGATTCGGCCAAGGCCTGTGTGTCCGGCGCGGCATCGATGATCTTCAAGGCATCGCGTAACCATTGCACGGCGGCGCCGGCGATGAAGATCGAGCCTTCCAGCGCGTAGGTCGTCTTGCCGTTGAGCCGGTAGGCCACGGTCGTCAGCAGGCGGTTCTTGGACTGCACGAAGCGCTCGCCGATGTTCTGCACCATGAAACAGCCGGTGCCGTAGGTGTTCTTGACCATGCCCGGCGCAAAGCAGGCCTGGCCGATGGTCGCGGCCTGCTGGTCGCCGGCCACACCGCCGATGGTGACGGGCGAGCCCAGAATCTCGTCGTCAATGATGCCGAACTCTGCCGTCGAATCCAGCACCTCCGGCATCATCGACGCCGGGACATCGAAGAACTTGAGCAGATCGTCATCCCAACGCTGGTCGACGATGTTGAACAGGTTGGTGCGGGCCGCATTGCCGATGTCAGTGACATGACGTTGTCCACCGGTCAGCTTGTAGATCAGCCAGCTATCGATGGTGCCGAATGCCAGTTCGCCGCGGCCGGCGCGCGCGCGGGCGCCGTCCACTGTGTCCAGTATCCAGGCGATCTTGGTGGCGGAGAAGTAGGGGTCGAGCAGCAGGCCGGTGCGGGCGTTGAGCCAATCGTCGGTGCCATCCTCGCGTAGTTCACGGCAGCGGTCGGCGGTGCGCCGGTCCTGCCAGACGATGGCGTTGTGGATGGGGTCGCCGCTTCTGCGGTCCCAGACCACGGTGGTTTCGCGCTGGTTGGTGATGCCGCAACCCGCCAGTTCCGAGGCTTGGATGCCGTGTTTCTCCAGCACCTCACGGCAGACGCGGACGGTGTCTGTCCAGATGCCGCTGGCGTCATGTTCCACCCAGCCGCCCTGGGGATAGATCTGCTCGAATTCGGTCTGGGCGCTGGCCTTGATGCGGCCCTTTTCGTCGAAAATGATCGCGCGTGTGCTGGTGGTGCCTTGGTCGATGGCCAACAGGTTGCTACTCACCTTGGTCTCCTTTGCGTACGGTCGCAGTATGCGAAACATGCCTCTTTCCGCAGGTCCAATTGATCAAATGCACCGTTGGAGTTCAAGAATGTCGCGTCGATTGTTCAGTGGTATGCCCGCATGGCTGGGTTTGCTCGCCTTGCTGTGGTCGGGTTTCGGCGGAGCCGCGCCCAAAGCGGAGCTGTGGGCGTTCTGGTCGGCGCAGGACGCGCAATCCGAACAGGTGGTGGACCATGACGCATGGTCGGCCCTGTTGGGGCGCTACGTCCACGCCAGCGCAACCGGGGCCAATCGTTTCGACTATGCGGGAGTGACATCCGAGGATCGCAGCCGCCTGGACGGGTATGTCGATGCCCTTGCGGAGCTGGACCCGCGCGGCCTGAACCGCGCCGAGCAAAAGGCCTACTGGATCAACCTATACAACGCGTTGACCGTGCAGCAGATTCTGCAGGCGTATCCGGTCTCCAGCATTCGCGAGATCAAGTCCGGCCTGTTCAGTGCGGGTCCCTGGAAGAAGGAGGTGGTCCGCGTCGCCGGCGAAAGCCTGACCCTCAACGATATCGAACATCGCATCCTGCGGCCGATCTGGGCTGATCCGCTGATTCACTACGGCGTCAACTGCGCATCCATCGGCTGCCCCGACCTGCTCACGACCGCCTACACGGGCGCTCGGGTCGATGCTCAGTTGGCCGACAACGCGCGCGCTTACGTGAACGATGCACGCGGCGCCGACCTGCGAGGCGATCGGCTGGTCGTCTCGAGCATCTACATCTGGTTTCAAGCGGATTTTGGCGGGTCGGACGCCGGCGTGATCCAGCACCTGCGCCGGTATGCATCCGACGGCTTGCGTGACCAGCTGGATGGCATCACCGCCATCGCCGACGACCACTACGACTGGTCGCTCAACGGCGCGACCGGCCGCGCCCCATAGCACCGCAAGACGGTGGCAACGTAAACTGCATCGCCATGACCCAACGACAGTTTCCGGCGACCCGCCTGCGGCGGCTGCGTAGCCAGCCTTTCTTGCGCGAGCTGGTTCGCGAGCACCGACTGGCGCCCAGCGACCTGATTCTTCCGGTCTTCGTCCGCGAGGGTGAGGCTGTTCGCGAGCCGGTGAGCTCGATGCCTGGCGTGGTGCGGCAATCGGTGGACCAACTCGTGCTGACCGCCCGCGAAGCGGCCGATGCCGGCCTTCCGGCACTGGTGCTGTTCCCGCTGATTGACGCAGCCCACAAGAGCGAAGATGCCGCCGCGGCCTGGGACACGGATGGCTTGGTGCCGCGGGCGATACGTGCGATCAAGGCGGCGGTCCCCGAGATCGGCGTCATCACCGATGTGGCACTGGATCCGTATACCAGCCATGGTCAGGACGGTCTGCTTGATGATGCCGGTTACGTGACCAATGACGCGACCGTCGACGCGCTGGTGCGGCAGTCCCTTTGTCACGTAGAGGCCGGCGCGGACGTGGTGTCACCATCGGACATGATGGATGGCCGGATCAAGGCTATTCGCCGTGCGTTCGAGGCAGAAGGCCACGTGAACGCGGCAATTCTTGCCTATTCCGCGAAATATGCGTCCGATCTCTACGGGCCGTTTCGCGATGCCGTGGGCTCGGCGGGCAATCTCGGTGGCGGCGGCAAGCACACCTATCAGATGGACATCGGCAACGGTGACGAGGCCTTGCACGAGGTTGCCCTGGATCTGGCCGAGGGCGCCGACATGGTGATGGTGAAACCGGGGCTGCCGTATCTGGATATTGTCCGCCGCGTGAAAGACCGCTTCGGTGTGCCCACCCTGGCGTATCAGGTGTCGGGGGAGTACGCGATGCTCAAGGCGGCCGCGGACCAAGGGTGGCTGGATGAGCGCAAGGCCGTGCTGGAATGCTTGGTGGCATTCCGCCGAGCAGGCGCGGACGCGGTGCTGAGCTATTTTGCGCTGGATGCCGCGCGCTGGATTCAGGAGGCCGCATGACCGACGCCCTGAGGCTGGCCGTGGTCGGCAACCCGGTGGCGCACAGTCGCTCCCCGGAACTGCACGCGCTATTCGCCCAGCAGTTCGGCATGACGCTGGAATACGACCGCATCGAATGCCCGGCGGGAGCGTTTGTCGATACGGTGAATCGCCTGCGCGAGACCGGCTATGCCGGTGCCAACGTCACGGTGCCGTATAAGGAAGAAGCCTTTGCCGTTTGCGATACCCGAACGGCGGTCGCGGATCTGGCTCAGGCGGTCAACACCCTCCACTTTGTCGATCACGGGGTGCTGGGTGACAACACCGATGGCATTGGCTTCATCCGCGACCTGACCCAGCGCTGCGGTATCGAGGTGGCCGACCGCACGGTCGTCATCATTGGAGCCGGTGGCGCCGTGCGTGGGCTGATGAAACCGTTGCTGGATCAGAACCCGGCCATGGTCGTGGTTGCGGGACGCTCACCCTATAACGCCGAAGCCATCGCGGAGCGTTTTGCCGACTTCGGGCCGGTTCAGGCCTGCACTTATCTGGCGCTCAAGGGCTGGCAGGCCGATGTGCTGATTCACGCCAGTCCGGCCGGGCATGCCGGCAGGATGCCGGAGCTGCCGAAGTCGCTGCTCAAGCCGGCGGCTCCCTGTTACGACCTCAGCTACGGTCCGGCCCACGCGGTGTTTCGTGACTGGGCGGTTGCTCGTGGTGAGCGGCCCGTGTTCGACGGCCTGGGCATGCTGGTGGAACAAGGCGCGGCCTCGTTCGAGCGTTGGTCCGGTGAGTCGCCTGCGACCGATGCGGTGCTACAGCGCCTGAAGGATCAGTTGTCGCAGTCCTCGTAGCAGTCCTCGCGAAAGCGTGGAGTGCAGACCGCCAGAAACACCAGATCCTCTTGGCCACGATTGCTGATTCGCTGGAGACTACCGGCCGGGATATGCACGACACTGCCGGCTGACACGGTCTGCGGCGGGCTGTCATCCACCTGCGCGACGCCCTGGCCGGACAGCACGAGATAACGCTCGGTGATCCCGCTTAGGCGGTGCCAGCGGGTGGTCGTGCCGGGCGGTACGCGGGCCCGCGCGACCGATACGGCGGAGTCATCCGGGGTATTAAGCCACTCGAGAATATGGCAGCCCTCTTCGAACCAGTATTCGCCGGTGGTTGACGCGGAATCGATCATGCGGTGTCCGTTTCGTGCTTCGCCATGGACCGCCATGTTTACACTTCTTGCATGTCGGCTGTGCTAGACATCATCTGGGGAGAAATTCACCCGCAACATGCGGGATGAGGGGTGAGGTGAATGAGATCGTCGATAACGATCGCCGCCTGGGGCTAGTCAGCGGTCGATGCAGGGACTGGGCATGTCGGGTCTGACCGACGGCGTGGCCCGCTTGTGCGCGCAGCAGTTCATGCCGGGGCTGATCGCAGATGACTGATCGCGGCAGAGCGCTCGCCGAGATGCCGCAGGCCCGCGACGGTTTTTGGCGCGGAATGACCAGGTGGTTGCGGCGTGAGTTGTCAGGGGGTGATCTGCAATCCCAGATCACCTTGGCGATTGCCGTTGCGGCGATGGTGCCCATGATCGTCGCCGTCTGCGTGGTGGTGGTTTACCAAGGCATCGAATATCGCGACGCCTCGCAGCGGCAGGTGCAGACGGCGGTTCGACTGGGCGCTGGGGCGTTAGACGAATACCTTGAGCGTCACGTGCAGGCGGTTGAATTCGCCGGCCGCGAGCTCGAGGGCCGTTCGATGTCCCGTGCCGACATGCAGCAGCTGCTGCTGGACGTCCACGGCGTCTACACGAGTTTTCTGACCATGACGCTGGCCGACCGCGATGGCGTTGTCATCGCCACCAGCCAGCGAGTGGACAATGTGCCGGCTGCGTGGCCGGAGCTTCACGGCGCAGCGATCTGGGATCGTGATTATTTCCGACACGCGATGAGCGAGCCTGGTGTGCAGCTGTCGGGCGTATTCCAGGGGCGTGGTTTCGGCGACGATTTGCTGGTCGCCGTCAGCCGCGCCGTGCAGGTCGACGGCCAAGCAGGCTATGTGGTCCAGGGTGCGATACCCGTGGCCGTGCTCATGAACCGGGTGCAATCTCGGGTACGCACCAGCGATATCTGCTTGGCAGTTGTCGATGCGGTTGGGCAGGTGGTCGGTTCCACCGAGCCGGAGCGCTGGCCATCGCTCAGCGAAGCGCCGGCTCATTGGTTCGGTGCGGCCTCGCAGCCCGGGGTAGTGGCAGAACCCGCGATTGCCGGCTGGCAGATCGTCGGAGCGCTGTCAGAGGCGCCGGGGGTGTTGGGCGCGGACCAGGCCACACAGCTGATCGCCTTGTCGACACTGCTGATGGGACTGATCGTGGCCTATGTCGTGGGGCGCTGGATCGCCGGTCGCGTCAACGGCCCGGTGAACGG